>JAYSUZ010000259.1:0-3228 GCA_043718845.1 Cytophagales bacterium | reverse complement strand
CCAATGCCAAAATAAACGGTATGAAAATTTTTGAAGAAATAAGCAAGACCACGAAAAAAGAGTTGGACAATAATCCGCACATAAAAGATCTTGTCATTAAATCAAAAATAAAAGACAACCAACTTTTCATAGCACCTTTTGAGATGAAGATTTCAGGCTTTGATGCTGAAGTAGAAGGCGTAAATACTATAAATGGCGCTATCAATTATATTGTAAAACTCCAACTATTCCCCATTGAAAAATTAAAAATTCCCTTTCACGTTACCGGTACCTTTGACGATCCGAAAGTACTTTTAGGAAAAGGACATAAACTCCCCGAATAATTTAAAAAATAAAATGATAGAAACCATATTTACGGAAGATGTAATTAAACTCTTAATAGCACTCTTGGTAGGAGGAATTATAGGAGCAGAAAGGGAATACAGAAGTAAGGCCGCGGGATTTAGAACCGTTATACTGGTTACTGTTGGATCTTGTCTGTTTACAATTTTATCTATTCAACTCGGAGACTTCAACAATAAAGGTCGGATAGCGGCAAATATCGTAACGGGTATAGGTTTTTTGGGTGCGGGCGCTATCTATAGAGATAAAATTAGCATTAGAGGTCTTACTACAGCTACTACAATATGGATTTCAGCAGCGTTGGGTATGGCTGCTGGTTGCGGACAATTTCAATTGGTCTTTATTGTAACCGCTATTGTAATGATTATTTTATTGAGTTTTAGTTGGTTTCAAAAAATAATTGATACAGTGAATCAAGAAAAAAATTATAAAATAAAATTTGAAAATAGTACTATTCAGATTACCCACATCGAAAATCTCTTTATAAAATACGACTTAGAAAGTACGAGAGTAAAACAAGAATTAGATAAGAATGAAATCACTGTAATATTTTCAGCTTCTGGAAGAGAAAAAAATCATTTTATATTTACCGAAGCTCTTTTTAGGGAAGAAAGTATAAAAGGTTTTGATGTTTAGGTATATAAAAAAGTAGCATTCACTTATTCGTGAATGCTACGAGAAGTTTACCAGACTTCCTTTCTTCAACCTACTTAACCTACTACTATTGACAATGTGACTAAGTCGCTAGAAACTTTTAGCCCTTGACGTTCTAAGGTACCCTTATTCAATTCGAATTTCATTTTATCGTCTATCATCACAAAATTAATACCTGCTCCCTTTTTGGCTCCTGCTCCTGTCTCGCTTATTACCAATATAGGTTTCCCCGATAGTTTAGACGAAATTGCGGAAAGTTGCGTACTGCTGTTTTCAGAAATAAATACAACTTGACAGCCACTTAAATCCGAAGATGCGGACATTTTTTTGATTATTAGATTTTTTCTTGACAGTGCCAAATTTTGTAATTCTTCAAGAATAGGCGAATTTCCTACTACACCTACTACATAATTACCATTTGCTGCTGGCCACTCTATGTATTGAGTGAATTTAAATAAAAATAAAGCGTGTACTTTATAATTGATAGTCTGAGCTTTAGAGATAGTCGTTACCATACATACGCTTATAGCGAGTAGTACTAGTATTTTATGTAAGTTAGTTTTCATAGTATTAGTAGTTTTGGTATGAGGATTTATACGGTAAATGTTGCTTTTTCTTTATGGTACATTTCAAAAACTTACGTACCTTTTAGCGGATAAGACCGCTTAAAAAAACAATAAAGCCTTTTTTTTGTTCAATTTACAACACAAACCATGTTTAAACAATTATTTAAAAAATGTATTTTACATAAAAATGAGTGGTTTTAACTATAAATGAGTACTATTTTTCTCTAAATCAATAGTTAGAGCCTAAAATCTTACATGCTATTTAAAACCACTCCAATCAAAAGAATTATACCCCTGTGGCGTCCATTTCCTTTTTTACAAATGCCATCAATTCCTTTATATACGGACTTGAGAAATCAAATTTAATCCCTGCGGTCTGGTAAATCTCACTAATAGGTTTTGTATACCCTAGTTTTAATGCATTTACATAGTTTTCAAATCCTTTCTTAGGATTCTCTTTGTAATTTTTCCAAACAGCAATTGCGCCTAACTGCGCCATTCCATATTCTATATAATAAAACGGCACCTCAAATAAATGAAGTTGTTTCTGCCATAAAAAATTGCGGTACTTCTCTTGACCTGTCCAATCGGTCAAGTTGTTTGTAAACATACCATAGACTTCATTCCATTTCTTTTTTCTTTCTTCAATAGAATGCGTTGGGTTTTCGTAGATCCAATGTTGAAAGCGATCTATCGTAGCTACCCAAGGTAATGTTTGAATAATGCCTTCTAAATGTTCTCTTTTGGCTCGAGCCAATTCTTTTTTGTCTGAGAAAAATATATCCCAATGCTCCATACTTATCAACTCCATAGACATAGAAGCCAACTCCGCTACTTCAGAGGGTGTATGTTTAAATACATTTAGCTCTAAATCTTTGGATAAAAAGGAGTGAAAGGCATGCCCTCCTTCGTGTACCATCGTTACGAGGTCTCGCAAACTAGTCGTCGCATTCATAAATATAAACGGTACTCCTATTTCATCAAGAGGGTAATTATATCCTCCTGGTGCTTTCCCTTTTTTGGATTCCAAATCTAGGTGTCCCATTGCTTTCATGGTTCCGATACATTCGCCCAAATAAGGGTCTATTTTACTAAAACATTGAATCGTTTTATCCAATAGTTCACCAGAAGTTTCAAAAGGTTTTAGTGGGTTTTTTCCAAAATAATTTACACTTAAATCCCAAGGCTTTAATTTTTCGAGTTTTAAATGTTGCTTCCGCTCTGCTGCCAATTCATTTAGTACAGGTACTACTTCCGAAGCTATTGCCTCATGAAAATTGAAACAATCTTCTGGTTTATAGTCAAAACGCCCCATGGCGGTAAACATATAATCGCGGTAATTTGGGAAGTCTGCATTCAACGCTGCTTTATTTCTTAGGAGAATCAATTTTGTAAATAAATCATCCAGCTTGTTTCGTTCCTTATACCTTCTTTCGGCAATCTTTAGATAGGCTGCTTCTCTTTTCTCTCTGTCTACCGATTGGAGAAAATCAGACGCTTGCTGCATCGTCAGTTCTTTCCCTTCTAGCTCCACCATCATGGCTCCAGAAATAGCACCATATTTATGAGCTTCTTGCTCTAATTCTGTAAATAAAGGGATATTTTTTTCTCTAAATATTTTAAACTCCTTCTCAATATTTCTAACCGCTATAGCATAGCCAGGTGC
>JAYSUZ010000258.1:0-7112 GCA_043718845.1 Cytophagales bacterium | reverse complement strand
TATTAACATTTCGGATTCGGTTGATATTTCAGAACTTACGGTTATTTCAACAGAATGTAGAGCCGTAGTATCCAGTAAAAATAATTGTAAAGGAATTTATATTGACAATTTCAACTTAAGAGATTTAAGTTCGATAGCGAGTGGTTGCCAAGACGGCGGTTATCAAGATTTGACTTCTACAGGTATTACTACCGAATTGGAAATGGGTGGTGTTTATACCGCAGAGATTACTCCAAGTGAATTGTATAGAAATGCGTTGGGAACGGTGGAGCCGCTCTTTTATGCTATATGGATTGACTACAATAATGATGGAGCATTTGATGGTCCTGAAGAGTTTGTTAAAAATGGCTCCGATACGGTTCTTAACGTAAGGTTAGTAAATGTAGCGGTTCCTAATAATTCAAATTACCAAGGAAAAAGAAGAATGCGTGTTGCGATGCGGTCTAATGGAGGGTACACCTCTGGAGATGCATGTAGTGCAGTAGGCGCTTCTGGTGAAACAGAAGATTATATGGTAAAAATACTTCCTGTACCTGATTTGCAAGGAACCAATTATATTACGCCCAATGGCGATGGGTACAACGATTATTTTGTAGTGAAAGGTCTTGATCCTTTAAAGTTGAATAAGACACGATTGAAAGTGTTTACGGTAAATGGTTCTGTTGTTTTTGATAGTGGGAAAGACAACGATTATGATAATACTTGGGGAGGGAAAGATACTAATGGCGAAGTCTTACCTGCAGGAATTTATTATTACCTAATTTCACAAGGAGAGGGCGATAATTACAAAGAGAAGAAAACATTCCTAGAGATAAAATATTAATAATTAAAATATAGATACATGTTGTTTCGAATTAGTTTACTACTTGCTTTTTTTTCATTCTTTTATTGTTCTGTAGAGGGGCAGCCCTTTTATATAAAGGGTTCTCAGTATGCGTTAAGAAATAGGCCTATAACATTCGTAGTAGTTCCAAGGACTATAGGAAAAGAATACAAATGGGCAAAGTATTATCCAGACTCTACTGTTCAGCGCATAAGTCCAGAGGGGAGAGATACGGTGGTGTATTATACCACAAGTAATGCGAAGTCAGGGATTATTACGTGTGAAGTGTTTGATAGTTTAACGAGTACGTTGCTCCAAACGGTTACATTTCCATTGACAGTAATTGATAAATATGTAGACGCTTCCTCTTTGGCGGCTCTTAGTGCGAAATGTGCTAACATTAGCAATGATGATAATGAATGTCAAACAAATTATATCGATTATTTTGAACTTAAGGATATAAAATTTAATAACAACGGTTGTGTGGTAGGAGGGTTTCAGGACTTGACTTCGTCTGGATATACAACCGAACTTGATATGGGATTGAAGTATACGGTTACGCTTCAGCCGAAGAAGTTGTATCTCAATGCTGTGCAAGAATATTCTAAATTATATTACGGCCTTTGGTTGGATTACAACAACGATGGCGATTTTGAAGATCCAGGAGAATTTATAAAAGACGGTGAAAGTAATGAAGTGACGGCTAATATTATTAACATCGAAATATTGAACAACGACAGTTATGCAGGAAGCAGGCGACTTCGAGTAGGAATGAATAGTTCAAGTGGTTTTAGTCCTTCTAGCGCATGTACTATTATAAGTGCTGCTGGTGAGTTGGAAGATTATCTTGTTACGATTAATAAAGTTGGAGCGTTGTATGGTCCCAATTTATTGACACCCAATAACGATGGATTTAATGATTTCCTTGTGATAAAAGGGTTAGATCCTGATGAGTCAAAAATTAGACTATTGGAAGTATTTGATACTTTCGGACAAAAGGTACGGACGATGAATAAGTACAATAATGATTTTGATGCGACCGATGATAGTGGGAAACTGTTGAGTGAAGGTATTTATTATTATTACTTTACAAATGAATCAAGAAAATTGAAAAGTTATTTTCAAATTAATTATTAAAAAATAAATCAATTAACAGTATATAAAGAGTAATTCAATGAAAAAGTTTTTAGTGTTATCCTTAATCGTTTTAAGTTGCAATGCCTTATTGGCGCAGCAAATGAATGCATTAAATCATTTTATGTACAATCAGTTGGTCTTTTCACCTGCTTCCGCAGGTATGCACGATGCTCAATTTAACCTTAGTGCGTTGACTCGGTTTCAGTGGACATCGGTAGAAGGTGCTCCGAAATCAGCGTTGGCATGGGCTGATTACCGTACCCCTTCTAGGAAAATGAGCCTTGGTATTGTAGCGAATAGAGTTTCGCAGGCAGGTTACCGTTCTACGGATTTGAATTTAAATTATGCTTACGCGATAAGATTAAATGAAAAATTTCGCTTGTCAATGGGCTTACGTGCTGGTTTTTCAAATGTAAAAAATAGTACTAGTGAATATGTGATTTGGGATGCGAATGATCCGTATGAATCTTCAAGTAATTTTTCTACGTTCATTCCTAAATTCGGAATGGGTTTTCAGTTGAACTCTAAATCTACCTATCTTAATTTGTCTGCGCCAGATCTGATTGCAATAGATAAAACACATTTTGTAATTGATACGGCTGCTTTTATAAAAAGAAATCGCAATTATATTATGATGGTAGGTACCGTTATTCCTTTTGGAGATCTTTATAATATTAGACCTAATGTTATTGTTAATTACTATTCTCCTCTTTCGGGTTTAGTAGCAAGGTTTAATACTAATTTCGAAATCAAAGATTATTTTTGGATTGGAGCGTCCTATTCTACCGCAGGCTCTTTCAGCGCTGTAGCAGGAACTCATATAAATAGAAGAATGAGATTGGCCTATTCATATGAAGTGTATACCGCTTCTTCAAAAGGTAATGTGATTGGTGCACATGAAATTAATTTGCTTCTAAATATGAATAATATTGTTCGTAAAAAAGTGATTGAAGAATAAGGTTCAGAAATAAGTTGTATAAAAATATTAGTAACATGAAATACATTTGCTGTTTTTTCTTTCTCGTTTTTATTTTTTCTGTCCAATGTTTCGGACAGGAAGGTAGCAAGCCTGTTTGGCTTTCTTGGTCAAAGGAAGATATTGAGTTGTTGAATAAAGTTGAAGGCGTGATTCGTGAAGGTTTTTACGATGAATCGATTTCGATGTGTGAAAAAGTAATTAGAAGTAAGAAATCTTCGAAGGCGTTGATTTCGAGTTTGAAATTAAAACAGGCGAAATGTTATTATATAACAACAGCACCAAAATCTTCCCGAAATAAAATAAGAGAAGCGGCGTCTATTGCAGCTGCTCTTACTTCTGAAGAAGAAAAGGAAGCGCTTAAATTTGAATTTATTTCTTATTTCTGCTTTACAAAGGAGTTGGCAAAAGCGGATTCTGTATATGGGCTTTTAAGTTCAACATCAGAAGGACAATATGATTTTGAGCGGAAATATTATTCATCACTACTGCATTCGTTAAAAGGAGATTTTATAGAAATATTTAATGTGATCAACGATCCATTATTGTCGTCTGGAGAATCCATAGCATTCACTACATTAACAGCAGAAAATAAAGCCACATTTACTCAACGAAGAACTTCCTTAACGTTGATTAAGGCTATGTCTTATAGTGGTTATGGACACTATCTAAACGCAGACTCCATTCTTAAGGGGTTATCTTTCTCTGAAGAATTGCCACAAGCATGGTATTATAAATGTCAAGCTGATTTTTTAAGGGGGCAAAATTTTCAAATTCAAAAAAAATATAATTCAGCGGCGGATTCTTATCTTAAAGTTATCGCCACAAAAGAGTTGAATGCATATTCGTTTGACTATTTAAATGCTATGTATTTTTTAATTGAGAGTCAACTGCGAAATGGAAATACAACTGATGCCGCTAATTATTTAAGACGGTTACAAATGTTAGCCATGCAGAGCTCGGGTAAGAAAGAAATGGTTGAAGTGGTCTTCGAGAGTGCGAATGCATTATCGTTTTTATTGAAGGGGGAATATGCAAAGGCTGAACATCATTTGTCTTTGGCAGATGCAAATTTAAAAGGGTATGCAGGAGGACATCCTCTAAGACTTAGAATTAAAGAGTTATATAAAGAGGTGTATTCTAAATCAGGAAAAATTGGAGAATTAAATGAGCTTGCACTCCGTTATTCGTTGGATGTAGGATTGTATTCAGGTTATACTTCCCTGGTATATCATAAAGCCCGACTTGACGAAGCAAGGATTTTGGCGGTATACGTAGGAGAACCATTTACTGCGGTTGCTATTTATAAGCAGCATTACGATGCGGGCTATTCGAAGTTGGTATTTAAAAATTCTCCAGAACATCTTAGTTATCTCTATGCATACGCTGATGCTGCAAGAAAGATTGATGCATTAGATACTTCGGCTAGAAAGATGAGCCGTGCCGTTTTTATTACGGAATTCAATTTCGGGAAGGAAGCGCCTGAATATATCTATGCAGAAGCAAGGTATGCGTATGCATTATTTAATAATGGGAATTACCCTTTGGCTGTTTCGATGTTGAAAACACTCAATGCAACGTATTCTAAAATAGCGGGAGGTTCGCTTGCACTTCAGGAAGACTTTTATATGGTTATGTCTGAGTTGAATTTGGTGCCAGGAGACTATGAACTTAGTAGGAAATTTCTTTCTAAAGCGTTGTCCGTCCAACAAAAGCGTTCTACACCTGATATATTGATACAAGCGGAATTGGAAGAGAAAGCGGCTTCTTTATATTTAAGAACTAATAATTTTTACAAAGCCGAACGGTCTCTGAATAGAGCTTTGGTGCTTAAAAATAAGCGTATACCAGCAGGAAACCTTTTGTTCTATAATGTTAATGATTTATTTTCTTCCTTGAAAATTACAACAGGTGATTTGGCGTCGGTAGAGAATTATTTGAATGCCGCAAATGCGATAGCGTTGAATGTATTTGGAAGTAATTCTTTAACAAGTGTTAATTCTAAAATTCAATACGGAAATTATTATCTAGTAATTGGTGATTATAAAAAAGCTGAAATGCTATTTGCTGAAGCGGATAAAATTGTATTGGGAATACTGGGGGATAAACATTTGAAGCATGCCGAACTGCTTTTAAAACTCATTATATCAAGGTCTAAATTGGCAGGGTATTCGACTAAAGATATTGAGAAGTTGTATACTCAAGCAGTTCAGATTGTTCTACTAGATTTAGGAAAAGAAAATCCATTGTATATGGATATTATTTTAAAAAAAGCATCGTTTTTTGTAAAAAATAAAAAATTCAAAGAAGCCGAAGACTTGCTGGCAGAGGCCGAAAAGTACTGGAAGGGTTTATTGGGCAATGAAAATAAACAAATAGCAGAGATTGAATTATTGAAAGGCGATATCATGTATGAAAGGAATAATTATGTATGGGCTATCGAATTTTATAGTAGTGCTAGAAAAATATACCAATCACTTTTTGATGAAAATAATATTGACTATGCCAATGCCTCTTCCAAATTGGCAAAGGTTTATTATATGAACCAAGATTTAGATAAATCCATTGCCATAATGGATGATGTCATTCCTAAATATCTTGATTTTACGGTGAAATATTTCCCCTCGATGAGTTTTAGTCAGAAACAAAAATATTGGAATTCTATTAAAGATGAGTTTGAATTTTATAATACCTTAGCGCTGAAATCTTCCAAAAATTCAACGGAAATGTGGGGTAAGGCTTATAACAATACACTTGCAACAAAAGCTATTTTATTGAGTTCGGGTATGAAAATATTGAATCAAGTAATGAGTAGCCAGGATACTATTTTGATTTCTTTATACCATGATTGGATAGGCAAAAAAGAGTATTTATTGACAATTCTTTCCCTTTCTAAACAACAATTGATAGAACAAGAAATAGATCGAGGGAAAATTGAAGAAGATATTTCTCGAATAGAAAAGGAGATGAGTTTGCGGTCTTCTGCTTTTTCTAAGGAGGATAAAGGTAAGAAGTTAACAACGTGGGAAAATGTTAAGGAGGTACTTATTGATGGGGAATATGCGGTAGAGATTGTCCGTTACCGAAATTTCGATAAGGTATTTACGGATTCTATTTATTATGCGGCGTTCGTTATTCATAGAGGCTCTTCGTCTCCAGCACTGGTGTTGAATAATAATGGGATAAATATGGAACGTCGTAATTTGAAGTATTTCAGAAATGTAACTACTACAAATGTGGACGATGAGTATTCGTATGATGTATATTGGAAAAGTATAAAATCTAAAATTCCGGATGGCTCTGTTGTTTATATCTCTGGAGATGGTGTCTACAACCAACTAAATATTGAAATGCTACGCCATGATGAAGGCGTTTATGCTATTGATGAAAATAGGTTTGTATTTGTTTCTAATACCAAAGATCTTTTGCAGATGGTGAATTCGGATACTAAAAAATTGAAGGATACTAAAAAAGAAAATAGTGTAGACTATTTATTGTGCGGTAGTCCAGATTTTTATTCTCCAGATACGAAGATTGTAACTAAAAAAATACCAGCGCTTCCCGGAACAGAGAAAGAAATTCAGCTTGTGAATGATTTGCTCGTTGCTAACGGAAAGAAAACTTCTGTATGTGTGAATGCATTTTTAACGGAAGATACCTTGAAGGGAATTAAAAATCCAAAAGTAATTCATGTTGCTACACACGGCTATTTTAAAGAGAGTTTGGCTTCAGAGGAAGATGATCTAGCCAACAGTCCACTTTTGAATTCTGGTATATTGCTGTATGCTTCTGGGGATATTTTGGATAATCAAGAAAATAAATATGTGAACCAAAAGAGTGGTGTGTTGACGGCTTATGAAGCGATGAACTTAACGCTTGATAATACAGAATTGGTTGTTCTTTCTGCTTGTGAAACAGGTAGGGGTGAAGTGCAAGTGGGAGAAGGTGTGGCAGGTCTTCAGCGCTCATTTTTATTAGCAGGTTCAAAATCTATAGTAGTGAGTTTGTTTAAAGTAAACGATGAGGTAACTCAAAAGTTAATGCTTCTTTTTTATGAAGGGTGGTTGAAGACAGGGGATAAAAGGACGGCTTTTTCCACAGCAAAATTGAAAATAAAAGAAGAATATAAATCGCCTATTTATTGGGGCGCTTTTATGATGATAGAGGGAAGACCGG
>JAYSUZ010000257.1:0-3243 GCA_043718845.1 Cytophagales bacterium | reverse complement strand
CTGCCTGCGGAGATGGAACGAATTCAGAAGTTATAAAAGCAAAAATAGAAGCTCTAAAAAAGCAACAAATAGAATTGAAAAGTGAAATCGCAACACTTGAAAAATCGTTACTTAGTTCAGGCGACAGCTCGTCAACAGCTACTGTAAAAGCAAAAGATGTAACAAGTTTGACATTAGCTAAAAAATCCTTCAACCATTATTTAGAAATACAAGGAAAAGTAGATTCAGACAAAAATATCCTTGTAAGTTCGAGAGCTGCAGGTACTATTATCAAAATATACGTAAATAAAGGTGATGTTGTAAGAGCGGGTAGTTTGCTTGCTATGATTGACGATGGTGTGATGAAATCAGGCATATTAGAACTTCAATCCAATCTTGATTTAACAAAAACAATTTATGATAAACAAAAAATGTTGTGGGATCAAAAAATCGGAACTGAAATTCAATTTCTACAAGCTAAAAACAATTATGAAAGTCTGTTGAAAAGAATGGACCAATTGAAAGAACAACAAGATGCCTATAAAATAAAAGCTACGATAGACGGTACCGTAGATGAAATATACCCAAATGAAGGAGAAGTAACAGGACCAGGGGCTCCAGCGTTCAGAATAATAAACACGTCTGCATTTAAAGTTACAGCCGAAGTAGCAGAAGGTTACATAAATAAAGTAAAAAAAGGAAATAAAGCCGTTATCTATTTCCCAGACATTGATTTCACTATGGAAACTACCGTAAAAGTAGTAAGTAATGTAATCAGTCCGATAAACAGAACCTTCCTTGTTGAATTTGATATTAAAAATGCGCCTCAAAATATAAAAGCGAATATGCTAACGTATGTCAAAATACTAGACTACAATAATCCTTCTATCCTTGTAGTACCTGTAAATGTAATCCAACACGCTGGAACTGGAGATTTCGTTTATACTATAGTAAATTCAAAAGCTGTAAAAAAAGCGATCACAACAGGAAATATTTATAGAACAGACGCCGAAGTCACTTCAGGGTTAAACGAAGGAGAACAATTAATAATTGTAGGCTATCAAGACGTAGCAGAAGGACAGGCTGTAAAATTTTAATTAACCTAAAAGATTCTAACTAATAAGCGAATGAAAGAATTCAAAGCATCTTCTTGGTCAATAGATAACAAAACTAGTATCTACGTATTGACCGTTATAATTGCCTTGGCGGGTTTTTTTACCTACCAATCGTTACCTAAAGAACAATTCCCAGAGGTCGTATTTCCTCAAATATATGTTAGTACTGTTTATATCGGAGCCTCTCCTACGGATATCGAAAATGCCGTAACGAAACACATCGAAAAACAGGTAAAATCTATTGCTGGGGTGAAAAAAATAACCAGCAAGTCCGAACAAAATGTATCGATTGTAATTGTCGAATTTAACACCGATGTTGAAATTTCGGAAGCGAAACTAAAAGTTAAAGACGCTGTAGACAAAGCTAAAAATGACCTTCCTGCAAACAATTCAAATTTAAAAGACCCTCAAATAATTGAAGTAGACGTATCTCAATTGCCGATCATGAACATAAATGTTTCGGGTGATTATGATTTGGATAAACTTAAAAAATATGCAGAGGATATTCAAGACCGTATTGAGTCTATGAAAGAGATAACTCGTGTGGACCTTATCGGTGCATTGGATAGAGAATTTCAAATCAATGTAGACAAATACAAAATGGAAAACTCGACCGTAACATTTCGAGATATCCAAAATGCCGTAGGGTATGAAAATATCAGTGCTTCTGGTGGCGAAATTTTAGTAGGTAATGTAAGACGTACCTTACAAATCAATGGCGAGTTTAAAAGTAAAGAAGATATTGAAAACCTCGTAATTAGATCAGGTTCTGGCGCCAATGTATACCTAAAAGATATTGCAGAAGTACTCGATACACACAAAGAAAAAGAAACCTTTGCTCGACTAGACCATAAAAATGTAATCACCTTAAACGTGGTGAAAAGAAGTGGTGAAAATCTAATTGAAGCTTCTGATAAAATCAATGCGCTATTAAAGGGAATGCAGGAAACTAAACTGCCTAAAGATTTAAAAATTGTTATTACAGGAGATCAATCAAAAACTACAAGAGTTACGTTACACGATCTTATAAATACGATCATCATAGGATTTATTTTAGTAACTATTATTTTGATGTTCTTCATGGGTACTACCAATGCTATATTTGTAGCATTGTCTGTTCCGTTATCAATGGCTATCGCATTTTTATTTATGCCTAGTTTAGATTTCACCTTAAACATGATTGTACTTTTCTCCTTCTTACTCGCACTCGGGATTGTAGTAGACGATGCAATTGTAGTAGTGGAGAACACACACCGTATATACGACAATGGAAAAGTACCCATCCTTCAAGCAGCCAAACAAGCTTGCGGAGAGGTATTCGTACCCGTACTTTCAGGTACACTAACGACACTTGCTCCTTTCATCCCGCTTGCCTTTTGGAAAGGTGTCATAGGCGAATTTATGTTCTTTCTACCGATAACACTTATCGTTACTTTATTAGCCTCTTTATTTGTAGCCTACATCATCAGTCCAATTTTTGCGGTGGACTTTATGAAAGCGCATGATGAGAAACACGAAAAAGCAGCACGATCTATCTCTAAAGGTTTTTGGATTACATTAGGACTATTCCTTTTGGCAGCAATCATAGCCTACGTATCTGGAAGTATTGGAATGGGCAATTTTATCCTTACCCTCTTTGTATTGTATTGTATTAATAAATTCATAATGCAAAATCTTATAAAAGATTTCCAAGAAGACAAATGGCCTAGATTTCAAAATTTATATGGAAAAATATTAACATGGTCTTTAAAACACCCTTATACTATTTTCGGAAGTACTATTTCGTTGTTTGTATTGTCTATTACCATGGTTATGGTATGGACTCCAAAAGTTGTGTTCTTTCCTGAAAGCGATCCAAATTTTATTTTCACCTATGTAGTAATGCCCATTGGTACGGATCAAAAACATACCGATTCTATAACTACTATTGTAGAAAACAGAGTATATGATTTTGTACACAAAGGCTATCCTAAAGGAAATCCAATGGTAGAATCGATTATCTCTAACGTAGGAAAGGGAGCAGGAGATGCGAGTAGTCCTGATTTCTCCAACACGCCAAACAAGGGTAAAGTGACGGTTGCATTTGTTGAATTTGCTAAACGAAATGGACAATCCTCTGCTGTTTATTTAGATTCTATACGAAACATAG
>JAYSUZ010000256.1:0-3246 GCA_043718845.1 Cytophagales bacterium | reverse complement strand
GGTATTGGTACTAAAGGAAAGCACGGTTTTAGAATTTCGAATAATGCACATGAAAGTTTAAAAATCATTAACGCTTCGATTTCAAATAAGAAAAATGATTCTAAAGATTTTAGTATAATTAGTGAATAGGGAAGGAGCGTTGTGCCTTTTTTAAATTTCAGATTTTAAATAGTGGACTATGAAATATACGTATTTAGGCAGCTTGCTTCTGTTGTTTGTTCTTGTAGAGGGATTTTCTCAAGAAAATAATAAATTAGAAACGATAATCCAAAAGGGGCATTCCGCTTCTGTAAAAGCTATAGCGATTAGTCCCGATGGGAAATATATAGCAACGGGTAGTCGTGATAAAACGGCTAAGCTATGGGATATTGCTACGGGATTAGAGATTAGAACATTCAATGGATATGAACATACTGTAAATGGTATTCAGTTTAGCCCTAATGGAAAACTACTCGCCACAAGTAGTATTGATAAAACAATTCGTGTCTGGGATTGTATGAATGGTAAAGCGCTTTTTGTTTCGGAAGTTGAAAAAGATTTTATGACCGATGTAGCTTTTTCTTCGGATGGTAAATACGTAATAGGAGCCGGCTATACCGATACGGCACATGTTTACGAAATTGCTTCAGGAAAAATAATTAAAAAAATAGGCGTTAATTCTGCCATGACTACAGGGTATGGCGTGAATTTGGAATATAGTAAGGATGGAAAATGGTTGGCGATAGGAGAAGACAATAAAACGGTAAACGTATACCATTTGCCAGATTGGAAACTCACGTATACTTTTATGGCAAAAGAAGGATGGTGTGGCGGTTGCGGAACATTAGTTGCATTCAGTGCAGACAGTCGCTTTCTTTTAAAATTAGCGCACAGCGATAAAGCAGAACGATATGATTTGCAAACAGGTACTCTCGTAGCGGAGTATGGCGATAAATTGGATGCCGTTGCAAGTATTGAATTTAGTGGCGATGGAAAGAAAATACTTGTGGCAGCCGATAAGAAGTTGATGGAATACGATGCACTGTCCACCAAACTCCTCTCGAGTGTAGATGTCACTTCTTTTGGGGACTTAAATGAAGTGATTTACAATGCGGGTGCAACGTCTTTTGTAGCCGCTTTTGGAAATAATAAAGCCATTTCATTTAATGTAGCTAATGGCAAAGAGGAAACTAATTTTTCTGGAATCGTTAATCTACAAGATAAAGGAGGTCTAAACTACGATGCAGATAATTATTATGAAGCGTATATTGCCAAATACATTCGCTTAAAAAATCCGCTTTTATTAACCAAAGACGATCGGTTTTTCATAACAGGAAAATCGGGTACATCGGCGGTGAAGTGGAGTACTGCTACAGGAAAGCCAGAGAAAGCCTACCAAGGACATAAAAAAGCAGTGATTTGTTTTGACCTAAGCTCGGATGGGAAATATCTCCTTACGGGCGATGGTAGTGGGGAAGCTATTTTGTGGGAAACAGAAACGGGTATCAAAATTCGTTCTTTTAAAGGGCATTACGAACCTCTTTTTGATGTGAAATTTTCTCCTGATGCCAGCTCTATCGTTACGTGTTCGTGGGATGCAACAATGATTGTTTGGGCTCTTTCTACCGGCACAAAACTATCGAGTGTTGACTTTAAACAAAATTCGGCGTATACCTTATCGTTTAGTCCTGATGGCTTATATACCGTTGTAGGTCGATTAAATAAGGAGTTGGAGCTTAGAGAAATTGATAGTAAGGAAGTAGTTCGAAATTTTATAGGGCATTCGGATGTCATTTCATCTATTGATTTTGGAAGCGATAAATATAAAATGCTTTCGGCTTCATGGGATGGTACTGCAAGGATATGGGATATTTCTACGGGTATGATGTTGCAGAAATTTAGAGTTTCTAAGACAGCCGTACATGTGGCTATCTATTCTTCAAATGGAAAGCAAATAATAACAGGAGGCGACGATCGAGTGATTCGTATTTTTGATTTGGCTACTTCAAAATTGATAAAAACCTTGGAAGGGCATCAGGCAGAAATTACGAGTATAAAAATAAGTCAAGACGGAAAAATGTTGGTTTCGTATAGTGTAGATGGTGTAATAAAATGTTGGAATCTTGAAAAAGGGGTCGAATTTTACGAACACATGCACCTTAGCGAAAAGGATTGGATGGCCCGTACTACGCAGGGATATTTTAATGCCACCGCTGGTGCACGCGATGCCATTCACTTTGTGAAAGGATTAGAGGTGTATCAACCCGAACAGTTTTTTGAAGAATTTTACCGCCCTGAAATTATTCCTGAGATGTATAAAAGTAGAGGCGCTATAGAAGGGCGACAAAAGATGGAAGATAAACTAAATTTAGCGCCACCTCCTGAATTGAAAATTGCAATCGTACAGCTCGAAGGAAACAGAGAAGCTGAAGTGCATTTAAAGGTAATAGACAATGGCGGCGGCGTAAGTGAAGTGCGGCTAATGCATAATGGAAAAATTATTCCCATTAGCAAAGAAGAATTTAAAGTTCCGGAGGGCAAAGGGAAATTTACTACGTTCAAAAAAAATTATCAATTGGTAGCAGGGATGAATACCTTTTCGGTAAGTGGCTTTAGTAAAGGCAGAATTGAATCCAATGCCGTCCAGTCGAAATTATTTTCAGAAAATGCAGAAAATGCCAGTGTTTGTCATGTATTTGCGGTTGGTATTGATAAATATAAGAGCAGTTCGATGTCGTTAAATTACGCAAGAGACGATGCGGAAGCTTTTGTAGATTCTATTAGGAGCAAGACAGGAAAACTGTTTAAGAGTACTGAAATACATACGCTTTATGATGAGCAAGCGACGAGGAGGGCGGTGCTAGACACGCTCGAAATGCTGTCAAAAAAAATTGCACCACACGATGTTTTTGTGTTTTATTATGCAGGGCATGGAAGTATGGCGGATGATAAATTTTATTTTATTACTCAAGAATGTACGCGTTTATTTGAGCCGTCTAATTTGATGAAGAATGCTATAAGTGGTGCAGAGATGCAAGAAAAATTGACAGCAATCAAAGCGTTGAAACAAATTATTATAATGGACGCCTGCCAGTCTGGAGGGTCTGTAGAATTGTTGGCCACGAGAGGTTCTATGGAAGAAAAAGCCATAGCGCAGCTTTCTAGGAGTGCAGGAATACACGTTTTAGCATCCGCTGGAAGTGAGCAAAATGCTAAAGAAATTGAACAGTTGGGGCATGGATTATTTACCTATGTCCTTCTTAAAGC
>JAYSUZ010000255.1:0-7155 GCA_043718845.1 Cytophagales bacterium | reverse complement strand
TGTCCATAGAAAGTACTTTTCCATAGTCTTCGTAAGACGACCAGTTTTTTACATAAATATAATCGGCGCCTTCCAATGCCTTCGTCTGGTCGTATTCGATTTTTGCTTTACCGCTGAATTCTTTTGATAAATTATATCCTTTTGGATGGGTAATGGTAAAGTCTACATCGTACACGTTCATCCATTCGGCAAAAGAATTTGGAACAGCTTGTGGCAATGATTTTATATGTGGCGCCCAAGTAAGTACTACTTTCGGACGTGCTACTTTTTTGGTTTCTTCGATGGTAAGGACATCTGCAAAAGATTGAAGCGGATGGAGTTTTGAACTTTCCAGACTTACAATGGGAACACCAGAATACTTAATGAATTTTTTAAAAAAATCGCCTGAATAATCATCGTCTCTATCTATTAATTTGGGAAATGAACGCACACCAATGATGTCGCAATATTGACCCATCACCGCAGCAGCTTCTTTGATGTGCTCTACGGTGTTTTGATTCATTACAATACCATCTTCTGTTTCCAGCGCCCAGCCCTCTTTGTCCATGTTCATGACCATTACGTTCATGCCCAAATTCAGCGCTGCTTTTTGAGTGCTGAGGCGTGTACGAAGGCTAGGATTGAGAAATATTAGCCCCAACGTTTTATTTGCGCCCAACGATTTGTAGGCGTAAGGATTTTTCTTCAACTCCAGCGCTTCTTTAATTAGCGCATTTAGGTCTGTGACGTCTTCTACGGTAGTGAAATTTCTCATGCTCTTATTATTTAACTAACATTTTTGCCATTACTTCTTTAAACGCATTCAAAAAGAAATCGGCTTCTTGTTTTTGAAGATTTAAAGCCGACAATAAACGCATCGTGTTTTTGTCGGAAGAAGAACCGGTAAATATTTTGTGATCAAAGATTAAGCTGTTGCGTACGTCGGCACAAGGAAACTCTAATTCTATACCAATCATCAATCCTTTGCCACGAACTTCTTTTACGCCGCCTATTTTTTTCAACTCACCAATTAGATAGGTTCCTAGGTACGTTGCGTTGTCCATTACTTTTTCTTCTTTCATTACCTCGAGTACAGCCAACGCTGCTACACAAGCCAAATGGTTGCCACCGAAAGTAGTGCCGAGCATGCCGTGCTTTGGTTTTAGATGCGGCGCTATAGAAATTCCTCCGATTGGGAACCCGTTGCCCATGCCTTTTGCCATCGTATAGATGTCCGCATTCACCCCTGCGAAATCGTGGGAATAAAATTTACCACTACGGCCGTAGCCGCATTGTACCGAATCGGCAATGTATACCGCATTGTGTTGATCACAGAGTGTTCTGATTTTTTTAAGGAAGGCGTCAGAAGCTACATAGATTCCGCCTACGCCTTGTATTCCTTCTACGATCACGGAAGAAATTTCAGCACCATGGATTTTGAAAGCCTCTTCTAATGCTTGTTCGTCGTTGAAAGGAAGGAATAGGACATTGTCCGTTTGGTTTATGGGCGCTACGATAGAGGGATTGTCGGTAGCTGCTACCGCTAGAGATGTTCTGCCGTGGAAACCTTTTTTGAAAGCGATTACTTTTTTCTTTCCGTTGTGAAAAGAAGCAAGTTTTAACGCATTTTCATTTGCTTCTGCACCCGAATTGCAAAGAAAAAGTTGGTACTCTGTTTTACCTGAAACTTCTCCCAGCAAGGTTGCCAGCTCTTCTTGCAACGAAATGATTACATAGTTAGAGTAGAACGCAATTTTATTTAGTTGCTCCGTAATTCTTTTTACATAATGCGGGTGCGTATGTCCAATAGAGATAACCGCGTGACCGCCGTATAAGTCTAAATATTTTATTCCGTTTTTATCCCAAAGATAAGAGCCTTGAGCTTTTACAGGCTCTACGTTTATTAAAGGATATACATCAAATAGTTTCATATTTTTGTAAAGTTTAAAGTGTAAGGTAGAAAGTTTAAGGTTTAAGGTTTAAAGTTTAAAGTGATAAGGTGATTTTTCACTTTAAACTTTTTACTTTAAACTTTTAGAACGAGGCGGCTTTTAATCTTAATCCAGTTGTTTCTTCTAACCCAAATAAGAGGTTCATATTCTGAACCGCTTGTCCTGATGCGCCTTTTAGAAGATTGTCGTTCATGCTTACGATAAGTAATTTATTGTCGTGTTTTTCTAAGTAGATAATTGTATTGTTGGTATTCACTACTTGTTTCAAGTCTGGATTTACTTTCGAGATGTGCGTGAATGGATGATTGGCGTAGTAGTCTTCGTATATTTTATAGGCTTCTTCAATTGTTCCATCGTATTTTGTATACATCGTTGCATAGATGCCACGAGTGAAATCGCCACGGAACGGGATGAAGTTGATGGCTTTGTCTAACGAAGGCTGAAGTTGTTTCAGACTTTGTGTAATCTCCAAAAGATGTTGGTGGTTGAAGGCTTTATAGATAGAGAAATTATTATTTCTCCAACTGAAGTGTGATGTAGACGAAAGACTTTGTCCTGCGCCTGTAGAGCCTGTGATACCAGAAATATGCACTTCGTCTTTTATTAATCCTTTTGCAGCCAAGGGGTATAATCCGAGTTGTATGCACGTTGCAAAGCAACCTGGATTTGCGATGTACTTGGCCGTTTTTATTTTTTCTTTTTGTAGTTCGGCAAGACCGTAAACGAAGTCGTTTGCATTGATTACGGAATGGTACGTTTTGTTTTTTTCTGCCAATCTAAAATCTTGACTTAAATCGATTATTTTAAATTTCGAATCTTTGAAATAATCGGTGTTGCTGTCTATAAATTTTACGGCATCGCCATGGCCAACGCACATAAACAATACATCAATATCTTTAGAAAGCGTATCGGTAAATTTCAATGCTGTAACACCAAATAAATCGGTGTGTACTTGCGAAACAGGATTTCCTGCGTTGCTGTTGCTGTTTGCAAAAAAAATAGTTACCTCAGGGTGGAATACCAATAATCGAATGAGCTCTCCTCCTGTGTATCCTGCGCTTCCTACTATGCCGACGTTTATCATTAGTTTGAGTTTAATGCTTGTAATTTTTTTATAAAATATTTTGCGCTATTGCAATTTGGATGATTTGCGGAATTTATAATATCGTAACCTGCATTTATCATACATCTAGCCATTAACAATTCGCTCCCAAAGCCTTTATTTCGGTGTTGTATTGATAAGTTCTTAATTGTTTGAAATGGGTTATCCTCTTTTTCAGGATAATTGAAATGAAAGGTTGTTTTGAATAAATCACTCAGCGTTTCATTGTCTGCCAGAAACCAAGATTCAATTTGTTTTACAGGGAAAATAATTTCTTCATTATCTTTTTTTAGTAGAGACGATTTCAATTCGGAGAAATAATTGTTTTGATCAAAATCTCTTAAAATGAATATTTTTTCAGCGCCTTTATCTTCTAGTTTTTTTCTGTAAGCAGTTCTTTTTTCGGGTATTAAATCTCCTTCGCTACCTACAAAGGTGATGAGTTCGTCAGAATTTTCAAGACCGATGGATTTTAAAAATTGACGAAATTTTTCTGATTTCAAAATTACTTTATCCGATTTCCCTTCACAAATAAAACCTATTTTTACCATGGGAGCCCACCTCCAAGAGCATTGGATAGCCATGCTTCATCCATTGTTAAGCCGTAAAGTTTTTCTTCTTTAAGTTGTTTTAGTTGAGTCTTGCCTTCTTTTTTATCTACAAGGATAATTTCTTCAGGCTTTAGCTGAGAAACTAAACTTTGTGAATGCGTATTCAGCCAGATATAGTGCCCTTTTTCCTCACATTGATTGCGGAAGAGCGTTACTAATTCTTTAGCAACATAAGGATTTAAGCCATTTTCAGGTTCTTCAATGCAAAGAAATTGAGGTTCGTCACTTTGGAAAACGGCTGTAAGAATAGCTATTATATTAAATGTTCCGTCCGATATTAACGATTTATCAAAAGGTTTTTTTGAATGTTTTTCATAAACCAATAAAGAGTCGTTGCCTGTGATATTGTCAGAATGAATATCTATAGAATTTAGTTCAGGTACAAATAAGGTCAACCAATCAATTAACTCTTCCTTTATTTCTGAATTTTTTAGTATTCTTTTTAATACTTTTTCAAGATTTGTAGCCTTGCTGTTTAGTCTAGCATCGTCTATAATATTCATTTTTAAGTCCTTTTTGTCGGAAATAAAAATGCGACTGAAATTGCTATATAGAATAGTGAGTGCTTTATTTAAATCTATGTTGTCTTCTTTCCAATCTTTATTATTTGGGGTGTTGAATCCCCCGGGATGGAAATTTGTAGATTGTATGTATTTGGGAGGTGATTCATAGATTGACCGAAAAAATGTCATTTCTGCATTTGAATTAAAGATACAGTCAAAATAAAATCCATCTTTAGTTGAGTCGAAATTTTGAGGAAGAATTGCTTGATGGCCTCCGAAAAGGCCATTTACGCTTATATTGTTAGTTTTAGAGATGCTAAGATTCACATACTCCAGCGCCTCAAATATATTAGACTTTCCTGCACCATTTGATCCTATAAAGACCGTAAATGGATTAGGCTCTACAAGCGTTATATCCGCTATAGATTTAAAGTTTTTAATATTTAAGCTCTTAATTCTCATTTGTCTACTATAGACATTTTTATTTATTCTCCTGATTCACCAACCCATGAAACATAGCCTGATTCGCCAATATCTTGGAGAAGCCACGTACATCGTCTCCGCTCCAAGTATTGTTCATCTCGCCATACGTGCCGAATTTGGACGACATCATATCGAAAGGAGAGGTGATTCCTGTTAGGTAGAAGTTGTAAGGCGAAAGTTGCACTTTCACACTTCCTGTTACACTTTTCTGGCTGTCTGCGAGGAAGGTTTCAATGTTTCGCATTACAGGTTCTAGGTATTGTCCTTCGTGCAGCAGTGTTCCGTACCAGTTGGCTAGTTGGTCTTTCCAATACATCTGCCATTTGGTGAGGGTATGTTTTTCTAATAAATGGTGTGCTTTGATAATGATAAGCGGAGCCGGAGCTTCAAACCCTACACGGCCTTTGATGCCAATGATGGTATCGCCTACGTGAATGTCACGGCCTATTCCGAAAGGAGCGGCAATTTCTCTTAGCCAAAGAATGGCAGCGACAGGGCTGGCCGCACGAGTGCCGTTTATACCAATCAGTTCACCGTTTTCAAATTCAAGACTAATTTCTTCGGGCGTAGTTTTGGTTACTTGTGTAGGCCAAGCCGCTTCAGGAAGATAGCCGTCGGGCGTAAGTGTTTCCTTACCGCCTACCGATGTTCCCCAAATTCCTTTGTTGATCGAGTACGCTGCTTTTGACCAATCGCGTACTACACCTTTTGCTTTTAGGTAGTCTATTTCTGCTTCACGCGAAAGTTTGTTGTCACGAATTGGAGTGATGATTTCTACGCCTGGAATTAGGATATGAAAGACCATGTCAAAACGAACTTGGTCGTTTCCTGCACCAGTAGAGCCATGTGCAACGGCGTCGGCGTTTACCGATTTTGCATATTCGGCAATGGCTAATGCTTGAAACATTCTTTCTGCAGAAACAGAAAGAGGGTAGGTGTTGTTTTTTAATACATTTCCATAGACCATGTATTTAATACAGTCGCCGTAGTATTTATCTACTTGGTCTACACAAGTGTGTTTGGTAACACCAAGTTCGTAGGCTTTTTTCTCAATGTCTGCTAATTCTTCTTTTGTGAATCCTCCTGTATCTACAATAACCGTATCGACGTCAAACCCTCTGTCTTCGGTCAAATATTTTAAGCAATACGTAGTGTCAAGACCGCCACTAAAGGCTAAAACAAGTTTCTTTTTCATAATTATTGAAAGTTCAAAGTTTAGAGTTGAAGGTTTAAAGTTCAAAGTTTAGAGTTTAAAGTTTAAGGTTTAGACTTTAAACTCTAAACTTTAAACTTTAAACTTTTTTTCTGCGACCAATTGAAGAGTTTATGCACCTTCAATCGTTGCCATCTTTCGTAGAGTTTTGATTTTTTTATAAAATCCCATTTCTCTGCTTCTTTTTCTTTTGGGTCGTATAGCATGCCCGTACAGAAACACATTTTCTTATCCTTGCTTTCAAGAATAGAATAATTGATGCATCCTTGGCATCCTTTCCAGAAATCTTCGTCGTCGGTTAGTTCTCCGAATGTAACGGCGCGGTAACCAAGTTCTGAATTAATTTTCATTACAGCAGCGCTCGTGGTAAGTCCGAATAGTTTTGCATCGGGATACTTCGTACGCGTCAATTCGAAGGCCTTCTGTTTTATTTTCGTTGCCAATCCGTATTTTCGAAATTCGGGTACTACGATGAGTCCTGAATTGGAAACATGTTTGCCATGTCCCCATGTTTCGATATAGCAGAATCCTGCAAATTTTCCATCTTTTGTTACAGCAATAATCGCTTTACCTTCTTCCATCTTTTTACAGATATAAGCAGGATCACGTTTGGCTATTCCGGTGCCACGCACTTTGGCGCTTTCTTCCATTTCTTTACAAATAGCTTCTGCTAGATGCAAATGTTGGGTGCCGGCAATTTGTACATTTATCTCAGACATTTTCAGTTAACAGTGATTAAAAGAAAATAATAGTTTAGTTCAATTATTAATAAATTGTTGTTGGGGTAATAAAATTGTGGGTTTTCGCCTCGTAGGCAAAGGGATATCACAGCGGCCTAAGGCCTGGGTGAAAAGGGGAAATTACTTCTTGCGCACATGGAGTGTGAAGGTGAAATAAGGGCGATAGTTGATAAAATGCTTTTCATTTCTAAAATACTTTTACAAACATAGGTTAATAATCGTTTTTTTACAATAATCGTTCCTTTTTTTATCGTATCTATTTAGGAACAGTTCTGTACATTTGGAATCCGATAAGGCTAAAAAGTACATTTGGAATCCATGAAGCTACAAGAGGGCTAATATCCCCAACATTGGCGAAATTTCTACTTACAATCACCATTAGGATGTATATAGCCGCTAAAATGAATCCAAAAGCAATTTGAAATCCAGTTCCTCCCCTTGATTTTCGTGCGGAAACGACTACGCCAATCATTGTGAGGATAATTACGGCAAAAGGATAGGTTATTCTTTCGTATTTTTCTACTATATAGACATTTATGTTTTCTGCACCCTTTTCTTCCATTATTTTAATG
>JAYSUZ010000254.1:0-19073 GCA_043718845.1 Cytophagales bacterium | reverse complement strand
CGGGATAATTAAAAAGAAAATACTCGAATATCAAGGTAATCCAATGGGTACTTGGGATTGGCGTACTTGGGAACTAACAACATCAACTATTAAACAATAAACTAAACCCTTAAATCAAACACTGCTATGAAAAAAATTTTCACACTTTTGTTCCTTTTTTTATTCCTAATTCAATTTGCAAAGGCTCAAAACCCTCGCTCGGGTGCACTTCCCATTGTGATGACTTTTAAGTCTTTTGAGGTACAAAAGATTGACGGATTAATCTCCTTTCAACTTTCTGTATTTGCAACTGTATAGTGTAGAATTAGACCATGAATTTGAATTAGTTCTAGACCAACGCTGTCATTTAATCATTAACACAAGTTCCATCAAAGGAACTAAGCTGGTTAAAAAATTAACGAAAGGCAATACATTCAAACAAAAAATAGACATTCAGTACAATACTTCTCAAATCCCTTATTTTTATCAAAAACTAAATTTAAAACTTAGAAATCCCACCACAGGACAGGTAGCCAGTTCAACCCCTATTTATGTTTTTTTTACTCCTCATAATACCGTTGAAGTATGGAACGATTTAGATTTTGAAAATACAAAAAGAATTTGGGATGATCCTGAAGTCAATCCTACCGTTCAGAAAATCTATATTAAAAAACAAAACATCCCACAAAGTAATTTGAGCGATGCTGATTTTCATAATTCCGAGATGGAGAAGTCTTATGTCAGCATGGAAGGTCTTGCCTATAGCATACCTGTATATAAAGTAATAGAATCGGATACCGTAGAAGACTTCGAAGAAGAGGATATTATTATACCAAACAATAACAAGGGAAATGGTTATGGCAAATCTCTTAACTATACCCCTCAAGAAGTCAATAAGAAATCCTCTAATTTCAGAATTTGGTTGGGAACAATTACAGGCAACATTCGGACAGCGGTTGAGAATGATCTTGCTGCTTGTTCAGGAGGGAGTCTGGGATTAATTGACATACCAATCTGGGACATTAAGATTACCCTTATGGATAAGGACAACGTTGGTTTCGGATGTTTTGGAGTGGACGATAAACTAGCAGAAGGATATTCCGACAAGCAAGGAAATTTTGCTTTGTCCTTTATCTCTAAACAACGATACAAAGGAGGTTTGTTTGGATGTGCCAGAGAAGGCGATGCACTGGAACTTTATTTAATAATAGATGCAAGGAATGGAGGAAATACCATACGGGTAGTGAAAAGGCTTGGAGGAACGAGAGACATCACCATTTCAAAAAGTAACCCTATGGATTATAACTATTGGGATACACAAAGAAGTTTTGGTACTGTTTTCCCAAGTTCGTCCGGGGTAAAAGCCCAGCTTCTAGGATGGGCAAATCATTGCAGGGAATTCGCAAATACGGTATATGGACTTCCAGGTTCTAGAGATCCTTTGGAAATAATGATTGCTCCATTTTCACAATCTGGAGGGGCTTTTTTCTTTCCTGCTGGCTATAAAGCAAAAGTGCTTGGTTTATCGGCTTTGGCTTCTTTTCTGCTTACTCCTGTGGGAGTGTTATCAAATTATTTTAGCAACAAAGATTGCATATACATGGGCGAGGACAATGAACTGGATGAAGATTTTACGTATCATGAGTTTGGGCATTATTTTATGTGGCACCTGCAAGATAAATCTTGGCTCAATCCCTTGGAAGCAAGTTTTGCCGACCACGGTATCAAATATAATGCTGAGAATGTACGGATAGCTTGGACAGAGGGCTGGGCAGAGGGATTCTCTCAAATAGCCGATGCCCAATTTCGTTCTCTGGACAACGAATCGGGTTTTAACAATTACTGTAATAGTGGCAATCAAACAATAATAACGGATTATGAGCTACGAAGGTATGATAAAAGAAATCCTGAAAATTATGAACTCGCCAATGTAGAAAGGAATGGCACTACTAGTCTTGAGTCTGTCATGACCCATGGGTATGTATCAGAGTTGAATATAGGTGCAATTTTATACGACCTATACGATGGAAATGCCTTGGATAACGATGGCAATAGAATTATAATAGGCTCATCCCCTCAAATAAGTGTTCCCAACGACCAAGTAACACTTACCTTGGCAGAAATTTGTCAACCCATTTTAAACAATAGAGGAACAGGTGGTTTTATAAACCAAGGCAATCATCTTATCAATCATATCGTACAGTATTTTGCAGAATTGAGAAAGTTACATGGTTGTAATAAGGATAGGGGACTTGCGGATTTATTTATGTTTGATAAAATATCTGACTTTGCTACCCCTAGTCAACACATTCTCAATACCGATGCCATTTCCAATATTGTTACCATAGGTTTTGAGCAGTTTAAGGACAAAGATTTTAATCAATACAAATACAAAGGTTCAGAAAGCGAAACGTTTACTCTTGATAATAATGCCTTGCCAAGCGCTCTTTTGTCTTTCAATTTTGGTTCTAGCATCGCTAATGGAGAGGCAACTATAAGTGATAATTTAACAGTCTCTAATAATGCTCTCCTATCCTTCAATCGAAATTTACCCATTGGATATGCTTTTATCCCCAATGGAGGTATTCCACTTCAAGGTTCTACTTTGGATGTAGATGTATGTGGTCAAATGCGGCTGAATGTGCAGCAAAATGGTAAGGTAGAGTTGGGAGACAATACAGGAGGCTATAAGGCAAAAGTAAAAATTGGCAATGCGGGGCTTTTCCATTTCCATAATGAAAGCACCCTCACCATCAATAATGAATCCGATTTAATTGTAAAAAGTGGCGGCACATTGGTTATTCGTTCGGGAGCAATCTTAAACGTATTGGGCACAGGGAAGATAAAAGTTGAAGCAGGTGGATATATTTGTATTGAGAGTGGAGCAGTACTCAATTTTTCACCACAAAGCGAGTTGTATATCGACCCTCTTGCTGTTATTGGTACTAATCCTCTGGCAGAGGTCAATGGTGTAACATGTTCTAACACATTCTCTATTTGTAATATTACTGGTGGAAATCCAACTATAGTTCTAACCAATTCAGAGGCACTTCGTTTTGATGGAACGACTACTGTAGTTGAAGTTGCCGACCAAGCCAAGTTGAATTTTGCTACAAATCCATTTACTTTTGAAGCTATTATTCAATCAAGTCATACAGGAGGGTTTGGAAATATTGAAGCCATTCTTTCAAAGAGAAGTTTTGTCTCGGGTTCTGTGTCAGATGGTTTTATCTTTGGTATTTGGTCGGGAGGACAATTATTTGTACAAGCAGCAGGTGCACCAAATATATTGGACAATAACATTGCCTTTGGATACAATTTGTACGACGGACAATGCCATCATGTAGCATTGACAAGAACGGGAAATACGCTCCAATTTTTTGTAGACGGTAATCCAACGGGTGCTTTTTTAACGGGAAGAAATATTAGTTCTACAGGGAATATGTTAAGAATCGGACGCAATGGGCTTAGTGGTCTTTTCTATAATGGACTCATTGGAGAAATAAGGCTATGGAATCTTACAAGAACAACCTCAGAAATTCAAAGCAACATAAATACTCCAGTTGGGACCTTACAAGGTCAGGGTGGTCTTGTTGCCTTATGGGATATGAAAGATGGAACTCAGGCGTTGAGTGATTTATCGGGTTTTCTTCCTTTGGCAAATGGAGTATTAGGATTTTCAGCAGCATCCGAAACAATAGACCCTCAATGGGTAAGTTCTTGTTCAATCAATTGTACTACTCCAGGCATCAGCAATTTCAGAATCGGACAATTCAATGAAGAAGCAACGGGGAAAGTAGATGGTGGTCAGTTGCAAATAGAAGCCTATCCGAATCCGTTTAGCGATGGGTTAACGATTTTTATTTCTTCAAATCATGAAAAGACTAAAATTAAAATCACCAACGTAAATGGGTTTGAAGTATATTCAGAGAATTCGATTCCATCCAATACAATTATAGAAGTAGGACAAGATTTACCTTCAGGGTTATACTTTGTTCATTTTAATTCTGGCGGAGAATCTAAGGTTATTAAGATTGTTAAAATTTAATTAACAAAAAATATATGGATGAGAACCTTTCTAAATCTGAATTTCAAAAACTTAGGGAGGTTCTCGTTCAATTAGCCAAATTATCAGCGAAATACTCTTCTATATCCACTAGCTGGCGCCTTCATCAGATATGGCTTCTACGGAGCGCCGCCACTTAAAATCTCGATAGAAATTAGTTTGTCTATTTAAAAATTCGCTACTGAAAATAATTATAGTTGAGTCGAAAATAGACTTAATATTTCATAGGGGAAATGTCTGTTGAAGACACCAACCATGTAGTAGTGGTAAAGTATAGTGAAGAAGAGTATTGGAATATACAATAGAAAACCCTACAGTGCTAGGCTTTCTGAGCCAGCTGGTTAATAATAAATATTTCATAATTTAGATTACGCGTAAACTATTGATCGTAGTAACCTACTTTCTATTATTTCTCGCTACCGTATCTTGTCCTAATAAAGCAGCCATAGCAGTATATAGTAGCGGATATTTTTGTTTGAATGCAATTGGTAATTCGAAAAAATATACAACGGCCATGGCGAAATATTCATCACCCAGACGTTCGTCTGTTTTCATATTTTGAAACATACCACTCATAAAATTTCCTGCTTCTTGTAATGATATTTTTTCCCAATTTTCGAATTTTTTTGCAGCGAAAATTTTATAAGCCTTATCTTGAAGTCGGTTGTCTTTTATCAAAGCGGTAGCCATTACTTTCAACCCTTCGTTTTGACCATCGTCGGAGTGGGTGTAGCCGTCTATAAATTCTCTCCAAGGCACTACGATACTGTTTCGGGTAGCAGACCGCGGAGTCATCGCTGCGTTTGGCATGATGAGTATATGCGTATAGTTTGAATTGGATCGAATAGGAAGGTTGAGGGTAAGTTGGGAAGCAGACGCCGAAACGAGTACGCGCATTTGTTCGGTTACGGCATAGCCGTCTTCAGAGGTAAACATCTTACTGGTCATATAATGACGCACTTTTTTTTCAAATAGCTCTTTATCCGTTTTGTTTAGCTGGTTGTAATAATCGGACTGTTCGGACAAAATAGCTCTGTGTGCTACAGGCAAAGGTTCTAGGAGCGTTACAGATTTTCTACTAGACAAAGCGCGTCGTTCGAGCAATTTGGTGACGGCATAATAAAGCACCATCAATGCCACAATTGCCAAGATGGTAAAGATAATAAATTCGCCTGAACTACTCGTGGATTTGGCTCCAGAATAATACACCCACCTTAAGAACAGGGACACACAGAGTTTTGTTTGTAGGAGCATTACAACAGTTCAAGAATTGTTTTTAAGGAAGTTTGTTTTTCTATTGTTTGTTTCAGCGCTCCTATCGTCACTCGTTCTTGCTGCATGCTGTCTCTATGTCTTATGGTTACGGTGTCGTCTTCTAGTGTCTGGTGGTCTACCACAATACAGAAGGGCGTGCCAATCAAATCTTGGCGGGTATACCGTTTTCCTATTGCATCTTTTTCTTCGTACACTACATTCATGTCAAACTTAAGATCGTCAAAAATGGCAAGTGCTTTTTCGGGCAAGCCGTCTTTTTTTGTCAATGGGAAAATTGCTGCTTTTATAGGGGCAAGTGCAGGATGGAGTTTTAGGTATACTCTTTCTTTTAAAGTTTCACCTTCGCCTGTTGTTTCTTCTGTATAGGCATTGCAGAGCACTGCTAAAAAAGCGCGGTCGGCGCCTACAGAAGTTTCTACTACAAACGGGACATAGTTTTTGTTAAGTTCGTTGTCGAAATACTGAAGTTTTTTCTTAGAAAATTTTTCATGGCTACTCAAATCAAAATCGGTTCGAGAGTGGATGCCTTCTATTTCTCTAAATCCAAAAGGAAATTGGTATTCTATATCTACCGCTGCATTGGCGTAGTGTGCGAGTTTGTCGTGGTCGTGAAAACGTAATCTATCAGCAGGGAGTCCAATAGCTTTATGCCATTTCAAGCGTGTTTCTTTCCATTCCGCATACCATTTCATTTCTTCGCCCGGACGGATAAAGAATTGCATTTCCATTTGTTCAAATTCACGCATACGGAAGGTGAACTGACGTGCTACGATTTCATTTCTAAATGCTTTTCCTATTTGGGCAATTCCAAAAGGGATTTTCATTCGTCCTGTTTTTTGTACGTTCAAATAATTTACAAAAATCCCTTGTGCTGTTTCGGGTCTTAGGTAAATAGTACTCGAGTCTTCGGCTACAGCACCTACTTGTGTAGAAAACATCAAGTTGAATTGGCGTACTTCTGTCCAGTTGGCGTTGTTGGAGATAGGGCAGTTTATTCTTTCGGTTACAATAAGCTCGCGTACGCCTTCCAAATCATTGGCTTCCAATAAACGGGCTAATGTTTTTACTAATTTATCGGCTTCCTCTTTTTTGCCTTCTTTTTCAAGTTGCTCTGCTCTTCCTTCTACCAGCTGGTCGGCACGGTAGCGTTTTTTAGAATCTTTATTGTCAATCATTGGATCGCTAAAGCCGTCTACGTGACCGCTGGCTTTCCAAGTAGTAGGGTGCATAAAAATAGAAGCATCAATACCGACTATATTGTCGTTGAGTTGCACCATTGCTTTCCACCACGCTTGCTTGATGTTATTTTTTAGTTCTACTCCGTTTTGACCGTAATCGTATACCGCTTGTAAGCCGTCGTATATTTCACTAGAAGGAAATACAAAACCATACTCTTTTGCATGCGCTATTACTTTTTTAAATACGGTTTCATCTACCGGTGCTGCTACTTTATTTTCCATGGGGCAAAGATAATTTGATTAGTTGATATTTGAAACTATTGAGCGATTAAAGGACTGCTATACACGATATTTCTACTCGAGCATCTTTGGGCAAACGGGCTACCTCAACCGTTTCTCGAGCAGGGGCATCCGACTCAAAATAGGTTCCGTATACTTCGTTTATAACGGCAAAATCGTTCATATTTTTGATGAAAATACTACATTTTACCACGTTTGTAAAATCGGCTCCAGCTTCTTCTAGTATTGCTTTTAGGTTTTTCATTACCTGATGGGTTTCAGAAGCGATATCGAGGTTTACCATAGTGCCCGAAATGGAATCTAATGGTATTTGACCCGAAACGTAAAGGGTATTTCCTGCCAATACTGCTTGGCTGTAAGGCCCAATAGGCGCAGGGGCATTTTTACTTGTAATTATTTTTTTCATAGTTTTTAATTCAATAGCAACTAATTAGGCTTTTACTTTTACGAGCTGTTTCACTTTTTCCACTTTCTGTTTTAGCGACAAGATATTGGAGTCCGTGATGGTAATGTGTCCCATTTTTCGGAACGGCTTTGTGGTCTTTTTTCCGTACAAGTGTATGTAAACACCTTCTATAGCCAAGACCTCTTCTAGCCCTTCGTATACCGCTGGGCCTGAGAATCCGGCTTCGCCAAGAAGGTTGACCATGGCGGCGGGTAGTAGTTGGTGAGTACTGCCGAGTGGTAAGTTTAGGATAGCACGCAAATGCTGCTCGTACTGAGAAGTGAAGTTTGCTTCAATAGACTGATGGCCGCTGTTGTGTGGGCGAGGAGCAACTTCATTGACTAGAATTTCTCCGTTTCTATCAAGAAACAATTCTACGGCAAGCAAGCCTACCATGTTTAAGTCAGAGATCACTTGTAGGGCTATTTCGACCGCTTTTTCTTCTTGGGCTTTTGTGAGTGTTGCTGGCGCAAAGAGGTAGTCTACCAAATTGTGCACAGGATTGAAAACCAGTTCTACCACGGGAAAAGCGGAAATATCTCCTTTTTGATTTCGGGCTACTACTACAGAAAGTTCTTTTTCATAGTCTACTTTTTTCTCCAAAAGGCTTAATCCTTCAAGGGCTTTGGGAAGGTCTGCACTCGTTTCGAGGCGCTGTACGCCTCGTCCATCATAGCCAGAGCGGCCTAGTTTCTGAAAAGCAGGAAGAAAAGAAGCATTTTTTTTAATTTCTTCAAGGGTATCCGTCAAAATAAAATCGGCGGTAGGGATGTTCTTATCTTTATAAAATTGCTTTTGAATTCTTTTGTCTTGGATAATGCGGATTACTTCTGGTTGGGGAAAAACTTGAACGCCTTCTGCTTGCAGTTTTTCTAGCGCCTCTACGTTTACATTTTCTATTTCTATGGTGATAAGGTTTTTGTCTTTTCCCCAGTTGTAGACCGTATCGAAGTCGGTAATAGAACCTACTTCAAAGCCGGAAGCGAGTTTCAGACATGGGGCAGCAGGATCTGGATCTAGGCAGTAGATGTCAATATTCAAATCTGTAGCGGCTTGTATCAACATACGCCCAAGCTGTCCGCCACCCAATACTCCAAGTTTAAAATCACCGTAAAATTTCATAGGGCGAAGATAGGACTAGGATTCGTAGGATTAAAGGATTTTCAGGATTAAAAAAAACCCTGCCTCCACAAAAAAGTGAAGTGCAGGGCTATTTAAACTAACCAATGAATGTTTATTCTTAACTTACCACTTGAAGATAGTAGCCAAACCGATTGTTGTTTGTTCTTTAATACCTACACCGTTATGGTTTTCGTAGATGTATTGGTCTGAACCGTCATATCTGAACTCTGGTTTCACAATGAAGTGACCGTTTGCAAGCGTGATGGGAGCTGTAATTGTAATAGAGTTGTTGACAGCAGAGCCACCAGTAGCAAAAGCGCCGATATAACGTACTCCGAAGTAATCTTCAAAGTGTTCGTAACGGATACCAATACCAATCCAATCGTTGATAGCATAGTTAGCGTATATTGCTACGCCACCCCAATCCAATTTAGTTTTAGAAGAATCTGTGAATTTGCTTGAAGCTCCAGCGGCATACCCTTTAATTGCATCTTCTGTAGCTTTATTGTTGCCTACATAATATCCGTAAGCAGCATTCAAGCCAACATAAAATTTCTTTGTTAATTGATAACCAGCTGTTATGTCATATAAATGTCTGTTGTAGTTTCCTTTAGCTGAATTTCCATTAGACCCTGATGAGATAAAAAATCCTTTTGAGGGTAATCCGTCATCACCGTTACCACCAATGTAATTAAGGTATACATTTAAACCTTTAATTGGTTTAAGATACACTTGAGCTACTACTGATTTATTTTTGTTGTTGTCAAAAAGGTTATCCCAGTTGTTTACTAAACCTAACATTACCGACACTTTATCCGATACTGTATAGTTTGCTTTAGCTCCTACGTGGTAGAATGGACCGTTGTTGAAAAGGTTAGAAAGGGAATAGTGATAATTAACGGGAGCGTCAATTACTTCATATCCAATGTGTGTACCAAATTGCCCCACTGTGAACGATAATTTACTAGTTGCTTTCCAAGTACCATAAGCCTGTTTGATAGCAGCAGATGAACCGTAAAGGTTAGCAAACTTAGGAGACTGGTAAAGATTTACGCCAACAGGATTTGCGCCAGTGTAAGCATAGTTATTTACGTTGCCAAAATTCCCTAGTTCCGCATTTGGACCAAAAGTAAGGTCGGCTACGATATCTACTTTACTAGAAGAGTAGGTCGCTTTGAATTGAACCAATCCAAGAGAGAATTGATCTGTTGTTCTGTCGAATGCACGGCTAGCTCCAGCGCCGCCATTTCCCATAAGCGACCCTGATTGAGGGTTGTTGAAAGCGTGATTGTAATAGGTATCAATATAACCTGAAAGTGAAAGTTTTCCATCATCTGCTACAGCAGCGGTAGAGTCTTGTGCTTTGGCTCCCCATACCATGCCAATCATCATTAATGCTAGTAATGTTAATTTTCTCATAATTTTAGTTTGTTTGGTTTGTTGTAAATGATTCTTAAACTTGAGTACTACATAAATAAAAATATTTATATATTACCTTATGTAAACGTATGGATATTTTTTCTAAAAGCAATAGCTTTTTGTGAAAAAATACCAAACTACTGCCTTTTATTTTGATATTTCACATATTATGTAAAAATAGTACTAATTTAGAAAGTTGTCTATTTCTGTACTGTTTGCATGATAAAATAAAAATAGTACAATAATAGAAAGCCTTCAATGGGGCTTTTTATAGGAAAAGAATAGAAATTGAGCGTTAAATGCACTTTTTGCATTTCTAACATTATTTTGAATGTTAGAAATATTCATTTTTTAGATATTTTAGAAATTAAGGGTATAATTTTAACTATATTTTTGATTTTTGTATAAATTAATCATAAAACGGATTTTTTTTGGAGAAGGGATATCGAATTGTACATATCCAGTATTTAAAACTAAAAGTAAATTAAAACTAAAAACATTTTTAGGGGAGTATAAAATTGGATTGGTATAAATTGTTTTCGGATATAATCTTAAAAAAAGAAAGCCTTCCGGTGTTATGCAGAAGGCTTTCTAAGAAATTTAAACAGGTTACGAATAAATTGTGTTATGTACTTATATATACTGTATTGTTATAGAAAGGTAACCTCTAGGTTGGAATAATAGTTATAAGCATAGGAAATATTCGGATCAAAATAGGGTTCTACTTGATTTTCAGAGAATATTCCTTGAATTATAGGCTAGAGCTACTTATCTTTATTGCCAAATAGTGAATCAGTCCAAATATCCCCTAATCATGAATGTTATAAGAGTTGCTTTAATTCTACTTTCGCTCTTTCCTATGTTGCTGATAGGACAGGTGAAAAAAAATGTAGCCTTAATAGCCAAAGCCGATAAACTTTATCAGAGTTCAGACTATTATATGGCTTCTTACAATTACCAACAAGCTATTTCTAGCGACACGTCCAGCATTTATTTGACTGCTCAATTGGCAGAGTGTTACCGTTATCTGTTGGATTATAAGAATGCAGAGCCGCTTTATTTGAAGTTGATGTCAAAAGATAAAGCAGGTTACCCTACCGCCCGTTTCTGGTTGGCGTCCATCCTAAAAGATAACGGCGAGTTTGAACCCGCTATTACTAATTTCGAGTTATTTCGAACGGAAACAGTATCAAATCCTGATTTTGAACTTGAATTATACAAAGAGAAGGCCAAACAAGAAATTATAGAATGTCAACTTTTGGCTGTTGAAGATAAAAAAAGTGCGCTCAAAACATACGGTTTTATGCCCTTGCCCTTTCCTTTAAACAGCGCCGCCGACGATTTTGCATCCGTAGTTTGCGAGCATGACAGCGCATTATTGGTCACCTCTTCCAAAGTTCATGCAAATAATGCCGGACCTTCGGGGCATACAGACGTACACCGATATACTAAAGTGGGCGATACTACTTGGCAAGCGCTGAGCCATACACATGCGGATAAATTTTCCGCTCTAAATACACATTACAGCGAAAGTTCAGGTTCTTTTACTGCGGATAAGAAAAAATATTACTTTACCAGGTGTGACGATCAAATCGTATTGGACAATCATCGGGAATTTAATTGTGCTATTTATGTGAGTTACAATGAGAATGGGAAATGGAGTGCTGCGAAAAGATTGAACGAAAGTATCAATGCCCCAGGTCAATGGAATGCCCAGCCTTGTGTATCGCCCGATGGGAGTTTACTATTTTTTGTATCCAAGCGCCCAGGAGGGGCGGGCATGCACGATATTTGGCTCAGTACAAGTAACGGCGATGACCAGTGGTTGCCTTCTCAAAATTTATACGGCGTCAATACAATGTATATGGAAGTGAGTCCCAAATTTACGGCTTCTGAAAATGCATTGTTTTTCTCCTCCAGTGGCATGGGTGGTTATGGAGGGTTGGATATTTTCATGACCAATGCCGAAGATCAGTTTTCTAAAATATACCACTTAAAAAAACCCTTCAATTCGAACCGCGACGATTTCTTTTTTACGCCTGGTAAGAAGAAAGGGTACCTTACCTCCAATCGAAAAGGGGGACTGGGCAACGACGATATCTATAGTTTTGAAATCGAAAAAAGTTTAGCAGATTTTATGCAAGAGTTAATTTTGCAATCGAGATAGTCTGCAATATGGTTCAGTTTACTGCAATTATCCAAAAGTTTGTCGATAAAGGGGAGAAAACAGGGTGGACGTATGTTGAGATCCCATTGGCGGTGGCATTAGCGTTAAATTCGACTACTAAAAAATCATATAGAGTAAGCGGAAAGTTGGATAACTACTGCTATGAGGGGATAAGCCTTTGGCCTATGGGAGGAGGCGCCTTTATAATGCCACTGAATGCTACGATTCGGAAAGGGATAAAGAAAAAAAATGGAGCATCGGTAACGATAGAGATGACTTTAGATACGACCGAAAAGCCGTTATCAATCGATTTTTTAGAATGTCTTTCCGATGAACCAAAAGCATTAGAAAAATTCAATTCGTTGCCCAAAGGGCATCAACGCTATTTTTCAAAATGGATAGAAGACGCTAAAACGGATACTACCAAAACAAAACGCATCACACAGTCAGTAGTTGCGCTGGCTATGGGTTTTGGATTCCCAGAGATGATAAGAGCGAATAAGAAATAGCGTTTACTATTTTAGAAAATTTCGTACAGTCTTCTATCCGTAAAATCGCTAACAATAAATTCGGTATCAATCAACTCGTCTTCGGCGTGGGTAGTGCTCAATCCTATTACTTTTATTTTTGCAGCTTTTGCGGCTTTTATTCCTGTAGGGGAGTCTTCCAATACCACACAATCGTTGGGCGTATGTCCCAGCAATTCGGCTGCTTTAAGGTACACATCGGGAGCGGGTTTTCCTTCTTTTACCATCGTAGCATTTACGATTGCCTTAAAGTATTTCCTAATCCCAAGCTCGTCCAATACGAAATCAATATTTTCAAAAGGGCCATTGCTACCAACAGCGCAGGGAATATTTTTTTTGTAGGCACTCTCCAAAAATTCTAATAAGCCATTTGCAGGTTTGATAAATGGCTTAAATAATTCGCGGTAAATAGCTTCCTTTTCAAACGCCAATTCGTTTATTCTTTCTGCTGTTAGAGATGCTCCAAATAGACCTGTAAGAATGGCTTCGTTGGTACGTCCTGTGATTTTAGTAGTGTAAAGTTCGTGGGTAAATACGATGCCGTATTTTTCACAAAAAAGTTCGAAAGAACGGTAATGAAATTCATCGTTGTTCACCAACACGCCGTCCATGTCAAAGATAAGAGCCTTAATGTTCATGATTAATAAGTATAGGTATTACCTTGATGTGAAATAGTTAATTTTTTCGTTGCCGATTGTTCGACTCGTCCTATTATTTTGGTATCGATGTTGAAGGATTTTCCAATAGCAATAAGGTCGTTGGCGTATTGCTCGTCTACATAAATTTCGAGACGATGTCCCATATTGAATACTTTGTACATTTCTTTTCCATCGGTACCACTTTCTTCTTGGATCATTTTGAACAAAGGAGGTACATCAAAAAGGTTGTCTTTAATAATATGGAGATCGTTTACAAAGTGAAGTATTTTTGTTTGAGCACCACCGCTGCAATGGATTATTCCACCTATTGCGCCCAAGTAATTTTTTAAGACTTCCGCCACTACAGGGGCGTATGTACGTGTGGGAGAAAGTACCAACTTGCCTATATTTACAGGTACGCCCTCATAACTATCGGTCAGTTTTTTACTTCCAGAATAGACCAATTCTTTTGGAATAGACGGATCAAAACCTTCAGGGTATTTTTCTGCTAGAAATTTTGAAAACACGTCGTGGCGTGCAGAGGTAAGCCCATTGCTGCCCATGCCTCCATTGTATTCGGTTTCGTAGCTCGCTTGTCCGTAGGAGGCGAACCCTATAATTACTTGTCCCGCCTTTATTTTTTCGTTTGTGATTACAGCGTTGCGTTTCATTCTACACGTCACGGTGCTGTCTACAATAATAGTACGCACCAGGTCACCTACATCTGCTGTTTCGCCTCCCGTGCTGAAGATACCCATACCAAAACTACGGAGCATTTCAAGCACTTCCTCTGTCCCGTTGATGATAGCAGAAATGACTTCGCCCGGAACAAGATTTTTATTTCTACCAATAGTGGAAGAGAGCAAAATATTGTCGGTAGCACCAATACAAAGCAAGTCGTCGGTGTTCATCACTATAGCATCCTGCGCTATTCCTTTCCATACCGATAGGTCTCCTGTTTCTTTCCAATATAAATAGGCCAGCGAAGATTTTGTTCCGGCGCCATCGGCATGCATGATGTTGCAATACTCAGGGTCGCCACCAAGTATGTCAGGTATTACTTTACAAAAAGCCTTAGGAAAAATTCCCTTGTCTATATTTTTGATAGCGTTGTGTACGTCTTCTTTGGAAGCAGAAACACCACGTTGGTTATAACGGTCACTCATTTTTTAGTTTTTAACTACTGGAATATAGTTGTTTATGAAATTTAAAACAATTTCCAGTATAGATTATACCACAAAGGTAGTATTCTTAGATTATTTATTTCACTTTCTTTACTAACGATGTAACTTTTGCTTTAAAAGGGGCGTTTCTTTTTTCCTCCAAAATGTAGAGTACCTGTATTTCTTGCCCGATTCTTTTCACAAAGGGGTCGCTTATTTTTCGGTCGTAGGCTAATTGGTAATTTTCTTTACCGGTTTGTCCTTCCCAAAAAGAGGTAATTCCTTTGTTTCGTATGCCTATAATATCTTTGTCGCTGATAATCATTTTATTGAAGTCTTTTCCTTTTTTGATATTATCGATGTATTTCGCTACCAATTTCGAAAATTTTGCAGTATCAGCCATGTATTCGCCTTTTGGGAAAAACGTTACCATTTTTGCTTTTGTTCTTTTTAAGCTATCCATGCTGATTATTTTTAAAAGATAAAATGTTTCGTCTCCGTCAAATGGGCCTACTACATTTCCTGGTTTCGCAATGAATATTTGTTCTTCAATATCTTCTGCCTGGTCGCCGCGTGTAATGGTGGAAATATAATATCCCTTGTCGCTGTTGGAGATAATATATAAGGAGTCGTTCGTAGAAGCCATAAACGCTTTTCTTTGTGATTCCAGAAGGTTGATGGTTACTTGTTTTTCCTCGTCGAATCTTTTTTGTCCGTAAGATAAAGAAGTGATGGCAAGCAGCAGTAGCGTAAGTTTTAGTTTCATAAGAGTAGTTTTTGATGGTTTGTTTATTAAAGGTACATTCCTTCTATAAGGGTTGTATTTTTTGCGTTTATAATTTTCCTTTTTACTTTTAAAGTAGGTGTAAGTTCACCTTCATTTATAGTCCATAGGCGCGGCATGAGTTCGAATTTTTTAATTTTTTCATAGTTGGCAAAATTTTCATTCAATTCGTCTACTTCTTTTTGAATGCGTTCTATGATTATCTTATTTTTCACCATTTCAGCATCGTCTGTGTAATGAATATTTTTCATAGCAGACCATTTTCTTAAGACGTCAAAAGCAGGAACAATAAGTGCTCCCGGGAATTTCTGCCCGTCGCCTACGACCATTATTTGTTCTATAAATTTCGATTCTTTGAATTTATTTTCGATCAGTTGTGGCGCTATATATTTGCCACCAGAGGTTTTGAACATTTCTTTTTTCCGATCGGTTATTTTAAGAAATATACCTTCCGAAAATTCTCCGATATCTCCTGTATGAAACCATCCTTCTGCATCAATAGCTTCAGCGGTTAAGTCTGGTCGGTTATAATACCCTTTCATGATATTTGGTCCACGGGCAAGGATTTCTCCGTCGGTCGCAATTTTTACTTCTACCCCTTCTATCAGAGGCCCTACAGATCCTATTCTATTTCCTTCTGGTTGGCATCTGTTTACGGTTATTACGGGAGAGGTCTCTGTAAGTCCGTAGCCTTCCATAACAGGGATTTGTGCAGCCCAAAATACGCGAGCGAGCCTTGGTTGGAGCGGTGCACTCCCCGATACGATTGCTTTGACATTTCCGCCTAACCCTTCTCGCCATTTGCTAAAAATTAATTTATTAGCGATTGTCAATTGGATATCATAGAAAAATCCATTTCCACCCTGAATATTATATTTAAGACCTAAGTTGAGCGCCCAAAAGAAAAGTGCTTTTTTTAGTCCTGTCAAATCAGCCCCTTTTGCTACTATTTTATCGTATACTTTTTCTAGAAGCCTAGGTACCGTGGTGAACATGTGCGGTTTTACTTCTTTTAGATTTTCGCCAATAGTGTCCATGCTTTCTGCATAATAAATAGATACCCCTACAGCCATATAAAGGTAGCTCATCATACGCTCATAGATATGACAAAGCGGAAGAAAACTTAACGCTCTGTGTTTATTGTTTACAGGCATTAGAGGCGTGCATGCTTTGTAATTGCTGATAAGATTGGCGTGTGTCATCATAACGCCTTTAGGAGTACCTGTTGTCCCAGAGGTGTATATTAAGGTAAGGATATCTTCCGTTTGCACCGCTGCTTTGTATGGTTCTAAGATAGCCACATCGCCGTTTTCATTTTTTATTTCTTTCCAGTTTTTAACGCCTGGTATCTCAAAAAAAGAATAAATTTCTTTAACGGTAGGTGCGCCAGCAGCAGCATTTTTCGCTTTTATATATAACTCTTCATTCTCTACAAATACAAGTTTAACTTCAGCATCGTTGAAGATAAACTTGTAATCATTTTCTGTTACGGTTGGATATATTGGTACAAGGATAGCGCCTAATTGTTGTACGCCCAAGTCTACCATATTCCATTCCGGTCTGTTGGGTGAGATTATAGCAATTTTATCGTCTTTTTTAATCCCCGCTTTTAGAAGGCCTAGGCTTATCTTGTTTACGATATCAATTACTTCTTGTGTACTGTATTTTACCCATTGTCCATTTACCTTGTTGGCAAGGCAATCTGCTTTAGGGTTGCGCTGCAACTGATAAGGTAATAAGTCAAACAATCTAGTTACTTCCATGGTATAGTGCGATAAAGGTTAAATACATTAATTTAAGACAGCACCTCGGATTTATGGGGTGCTTATTTTCTATGAAAGTAAATAAAAAATATTAATATTCTATTATTTTTCTTAAACCTTGATAAAGTATAAGTATAGAGGTATTGTAACGTGTAAGTATATGAAAAACAGCGTACTTATCTATGTGCATTTTTGGAAATAACTATGAAGAAGCCATTATTCTACCCACAAAGCAAGTCCTTTCAAATATTCCCCCTCTGGGTGATAGATATTTATGGGGTGATCAGCAGGTTGATTTAGTTGGTATAAAATACGAACATTCCTTCCTACATCTGCTGCCGCACCGAATATTATTTTTTGAAAAAGATCTTTAGAAATATGTTGGGAGCAGGAAAAGGTAAACAAAATGCCTCCTGGTTTTATTTTTCTGAATGCTTGCATGTTTATTTGCTTATACCCACGAGCTGCATTGTCTACGGCACGAGCATTTTTGGCAAAAGCCGGAGGGTCAAGAATAATAATGTCATATTCATTCTCGGGCATGTCTTTCAGAAAATTAAAGCAGTCTGCGGTGAATCCTTTATGGTGTGCATTTGGAAAATTAAGCTGAACATTCTCTTCTGCTAGTTTTATAGCTTCGGCAGAAACATCCACCGAATGCACTTCCTTAGCACCGCCAGCAAGAGCGAATACACTGAATCCTCCTGTGTAGCAGAACGTATTTAATACTTTTTTATCCTTCGAAAATGTTTTTAACAAATTTCTATTCTCGCGTTGATCAATAAAAAAACCTGTTTTCTGGCCTCCTTCGAAATCAACATTGAAGAGCAAGCTGTTTTCTTTTGCAATTACTTTACCTTCTCCAGCACCTGCAATCCATCCCGCACTACTGCTAATTTCTTCAACATTTTGAGTGCCGGATTTTGTTTTTAGGTATAAATTTTCAAAACCATTTCTGCGAAATGCTTCAACGATAAGTACTTTTCGTTGTTCGATGCCCTTTACCAATATCTGAAGCACCACTACATTTGCATATACGTCGGCAATCATACCAGGTAAGAAATCTCCCTCGGCATGAAGAAGTCGATAAGCATCCGTTCCTTCGGGAATTATTGCTTTCCTTAAGGTTAACGCCAGTCTTATTTTCTCCGTCCAATAGTCGGCGTTCTCAAAGTCTGAGGCATATTTTTGCCAGTCGAACATTCGGCAACTAATTTGACTTTTTTCGGAAAAGAAGCCGTATCCAAGGATCTCATCGCCGTGGCTGCGCACCTCTACGATATCACCTTCGTTGGCTTTTGGCTTTTTCTCCAACCCACCAGAGAATATCCATGGGTGCTTCAGCAAGATAGAACGCTCGCGTTTTGGTTTTAATTGTAGTATCGGGTAGTCCATTTTATTATTAAAGTTAGCAAAAATAGTAAGTCTTTTTGTAAATTGCCCTTCTATGAAGCAAATATTATCCCATTTACTAGAGCACAAGACTCTTTCAAAGGAAGAAGCCACGTCCACATTACTTCGGATAGCGAGAGGGGAAGTGAATAATAGTCAGATTGCCGCTTTTATGGCTGTATACATGATGCGTAGTATTACCGTTCAAGAATTGGAAGGTTTTCGCGACAGCATGCTAGAGCTTTGTTTATACATTGATTTGAGCGAATTTGACCCCATAGACCTCTGTGGTACAGGGGGGGATGGCAAAGACACCTTCAATGTGTCTACCTGTTCTTCTTTTGTGGTAGCTGGAGCGGGTGTTAATGTAGCCAAGCATGGTAATTATGGCGTATCGTCTTCCGTAGGTTCCTCTACTATTATGGAGCATTTTGGCTATAAATTTACCAATGAAAAAGATATACTGCGCAAGCAAATGGAAGAATGTGGCATTTGTTTTATGCACGCTCCTTTATTTCACCCTGCAATGAAAAATGTAGGCCCTATTCGAAAAGAGTTGGGACTAAAAACATTTTTCAATATGCTTGGCCCTATGATAAATCCTGCTTTCCCCAAAAAACAAATTGTAGGGGTATTCAGCCTAGAATTGGCAAGGCTTTACGGCTACTTGTATCAACAGACGAAAAAGGATTTTATGATAGTACATTCGCTCGATGGGTACGATGAAATTTCGCTTACTGGTGCGTTTAAGTTAATTTCAAATAAAAGAGAACAAGTTATTGAGCCAGAATATATAGGATTTAAACGTTACCATCAAGAAGCACTTTCTGGTGGTGCAACGCTAGAGGATTCTGC
>JAYSUZ010000253.1:0-3258 GCA_043718845.1 Cytophagales bacterium | reverse complement strand
GTTGGAAAAGACCAAATACAACACCTCGAAATAACCCGTGATATTGCAGAAAAATTCAACAGTATCTATGGCGAAACATTCGTTCTTCCTCAGGCAAGAGTAGATACAAATGTGATGACCGTTCCCGGAATAGATGGACGAAAAATGAGTAAGTCGTACCATAATTATATTGATATCTTTCTTCCTGAAAAAGAACTTAAAAAAGTAATTCAAACTATCGTTACCGATTCTACTCCATTGGAAGAGCCGAAGAATCCTGATACGTGTAACGTTTATAAGATATTTGCTTTAATCACGACCGCCGAAGAGCAAACCGAAATGCGGGCAAAATACGAAGCCGGTGGTTTTGGATACGGACACGCTAAGGCAGCACTGCTGGCTAAAATTGTAGAAAAGTACGCAAGCGAAAGAGAAAAATTTAATTATTATATGGACAACCTTTCAGAATTGGATAACGAACTGAAAGAAGGCGCTGTCAAAGCTGCTGCCATAGGAAATGAAGTCTTAAAAAGAGTAAAAACAAAAGTAGGGTACTAACTTTAAAAAATATTAAAAGCATAAAATTTAGATGAAACCAAAAATTTTATTTATTGACCGTGATGGAACTATTCTAGTTGAACCACCCACTGATTTCCAAGTTGACTCGTTGGAGAAATTAGAATTTATTCCTAAAGCTATTTCGGTATTACATAAATTAGCAAAGGATAAAAATTTCAAATTGGTAATGGTGACCAATCAGGATGGACTTGGTACGGAATCATTTCCGGAAGCTACCTTTTGGCCTGCTCATAACAAAATGCTTAAAATACTCGAAGGCGAAGGTGTACTATGGGATGCCATTCATATAGACCCTCATTTCGAACATCAAAATACTACTACTCGTAAACCTGCTATAGGCATGCTTACAGGCTATTTGGATGGAACGTATGATATTGAAAATTCGTATGTGATTGGCGATAGACAAACGGATGTAAAAATGGCTCAAAACCTAGCGTGCAAAGCAATTTTACTTTCCAACGACAAAAATCAAATCGTACCTCCGCTGTGTGCGCTTATTACCAACGATTGGGATGAAATTTACCATTTCCTTACCCTTCCTCCTCGTAGTGCAACCATAAAAAGAACAACTAAAGAAACGGATATTTCTATAGAATTAAATTTGGACGGCACAGGAAAAACCGCTATCAATACGGGTATCGCTTTTTTTGACCACATGCTGGATCAACTTGGAAAACATTCTTTTTCAGATTTAACTATTACCGTAAAAGGTGATCTACACATCGACGAACACCATACCATTGAAGATACTGCTATCGCATTAGGCGAAGCGTATCTTAAAGCAATAGGCGATAAAAAAGGCATAGAACGCTACGGCTGGTTATTGCCTATGGACGACTGCCTAGCACAGGTAGCTATTGACTTCTCCGGACGCCCTTGGATGGTTTGGGAGGCCGAATTTAAACGGGAAAAAATTGGCGAAATGCCTACAGAAATGTTTTACCATTTCTTCAAATCATTTTCAGATGCGGCCAAGTGTAATCTAAATATAAAAGCAGAAGGAACAAACGAACACCATAAAATAGAAGCCATCTTTAAAGGGTTGGCTAAGGCTATAAAAATGGCTGTGCGTGTGGACGAGGCGAATGCACAGGTGTTGCCAAGTACAAAAGGGATGTTGTAAAATTTAAACATTTCACCTTTTACTTATAACCTAAAATCTACAACGTGAAAATAGGAATCATACGATATAACGCAGGAAATACACAATCGGTTATTTATGCCTTGAACAGACTAGGTATAGAACCTATAGTGACCGACAGCCCTGAAGAATTAAATGCTTGCGATAAAATAATATTCCCAGGTGTTGGAGAAGCCAGTACGGCTATGCATTATTTACAAGAAAGAGGGCTTAACAAACTTATTCCTTCGTTCAAACAACCTGTTCTAGGTATCTGCCTTGGTCTTCAGTTGATGTGCCAACATTCGGAAGAAAATAACACAAAATGTTTGGGTATATTTCCGATGGATGTAAAACGTTTTCCAGCGAAAGACAAAGTACCACAGATGGGTTGGAATTCTATTACACACCTAAAAGGACCTTTATTCAAAGGATTAAAAGAAAAAGATTTTGTTTACTTCGTACACAGTTATTATGCGGAGTATAGTGCAGCGTACACCATAGCCCAAACGGATTATATCCTCCCCTACAGTTCCGCTATACAAAAAGACAACTTCTATGCGGTACAATTTCACACCGAAAAAAGTAGTGAAGTAGGTGCGCAGCTCTTAAAGAATTTCATTGAAATTGTTTAAGCTTTTCTAACTTACAGACAACTAAAACTATAATTTTGGAACAAAAAAAAATTTATATAATCCGCCATGGACAGACGGATTACAATCTAAAAGGATATGTACAAGGAAGTGGCGTAGATTCGGACCTCAATCAAACCGGGCTAGAGCAGGCGGCTAAGTTTTTTGAGCATTACAAAGATATCCCCTTCAAAAAGGTATACACCTCTGTTTTGAAGCGAAGTATACAGTCCGTGCAATCTTTTATCGATTTAGGAATTCCGCACGAAGCATACGAAGGTTTGAATGAAATAAACTGGGGAAACAAGGACGGTAAACAAATCAGTTTTGGCGATAATACTTTTTACTGGAATATGGTAAAAAAATGGAAAGAAGGCGAACTCGATTTTAAACCAGAAGGAGGCGAAAGTCCACTCGATATTGTAGAAAAACAGAAAAAGGTGATGAAAATCATATTAGACCAAAAAGAAGAGGATCTAATACTCATTTGTATGCACGGAAGAGCTATGCGAATACTCCTATCAACCATTCTAAATCAAGACCTTAAGAACATGGACGCCTTCCCTCACGACAATCTAGGATTGTATTTAGTAGGCTACGATGGCACCAATTTTACCGTCGAAAGAACTAACGACAGAAAACATTTGTTGTAGAGAATATAATTCTGCCCTATATTTACGTTTATAATACATATACTAAAATTTAATGTCAGCACCAACTTCCAAGTTACGATTTATTGATAAGAGTAAATCAGAATTTTACGCCACTGTTAAAACCCGTGTGGACGAGTATTTCACCTCCAACAATCTTTCTAAAAATGCAAATGGATTGATGTATTTCAAAACATTTTTATTTCTTGGTGGTGCTATTGGTCTCTATTTTCTAATTCTTCTTGGCCCACTTACCATTTATCAGCAATGGGGGACGGCTATAATTTTAGGAATGTTT
>JAYSUZ010000252.1:0-7179 GCA_043718845.1 Cytophagales bacterium | reverse complement strand
ATAAGGGAGCGTGCGGATAAATTTTACCGTTACTTTCTGAAATTTCAAATACAGTTTTAGTTGTCGGTCTTCGGTGCGTATTATTTTTACTAGACCGTCGTCTCTCACCAAGAGTCTTTTTACGGCAGCAGATACTTCCCGTACAGAAGGTTCATTTTTTCGAACGAGTTTAGGACCAAAAAATTTATCCAACAAGATCAGATTATTCCCTTCGTTGGACAGCGACCAGCATTTTTTATCGTTGTCGAAATAGATGCCTCGGAGTACTTTTAGAAATTCTATAAAGACTTGGTTTGGTTTTATAAAAATCAAAATTCTTTGTCCGTAAAAAAAGATATTGCAGGATTCGTCTTTTGGAAAGAGTGTATTGAAATCTGGCACCGTATTTTTGAGCGACGATTCTTCTTTAGTCGTATCCGTTAATTTTTGGGTTTTCGCACTTTTCAGTTCGGGGAAAAGTACTAGCAGTGCGGCATACGCTTCTTTGTGGTAGGGAATATGCCAGCAGCAATCGGAGGCGCTCCAGCGTGCATCGGGTACTTTTTTTATTTTCTCCATTAGGAGTTTGTCTTTGGGGAAATAGACGGCAATGCGTTTTTCCTTTTTGTATAAAAATCTTTTTACGGTAATCATTTTTTGAAAAGTTTATTAAAAAAGTTTACTATTAAAATTGGGTTACTATTACTTTAGGGCTACGGATTACCCGCCCTGAGGGCTACAAAATAGTCGGCACAAGTTTGAAAACTTGCGCCAGCGTGGGTTTTGCCCGGCTTAATATACTAGGGTTTTTGCCTGTGTAAACCAAAATAGAAAATATGAAAAAATTTATACAAATTCACTTGCTTAATCCATAGAAATCACTCGGCGAAGCATAAGCGACTGCTGGAAGCCAATTCAATTGACTCCAGCGGAATTCGCTAACCTAAACTATTCCTCCTCGTTTTCTTTTTCATATCCCTCATAATAATAGGATTGTTCTATACCTTTAAAAATGATTTCTCGGTTGTTTATTTTATCTGTTAAATTAGCAATAAGCAACGTTCTTAATTCTAAATCGTTGATGGGGCTTCGTTCCATTGCTTGCAGGTAAAGTTCTTTACTTACAAACTGCCAGTTTACTACTTTTTTAAGGTTCACTTTCAAGAGCATGTCCAACCATATGCGCATCGTTCTGCCATTGCCTTCCATAAAAGGATGGGCAATATTCATTTCTACATATTTGGTAATAATTTCTTCAAACGAATTTTCGGGTAATTGTTCAATTTTTACCAAAATCTCTTTCAAGTACAACGCGTTTGCAAATCTAAAACCACCTTTTGCTATATTCATTGTGCGAAGTTGTCCTGCAAAATTATATAAACAATCAAATAGATAGTGGTGTATCTGCTGCAATCCTTTGGTTGTACCTATTTCAAGTTGGTTTATAGCATCCGTTTCAAATAAGCGATAAGCGTTTTCTAAACTTTTTTTATCTATATTTTTCATCTTGATTCTCGATTTACTTCCGTATCACCGCACCCAATTCTTTCTCAAAACCTGTCATCAACTTCTGCATGGTGTTTTCAATAACTTTATCGGTCAAGGTTTGTTCTATATCTTGAAGCGTAAAATTAACAGCATACGATTTTTTATTTTCGCCCAAATTTTTGCCTTCGTAAACGTCGAATACATTTATATCGGTGAGGATTTTTTTCTCTTGTTTTAAAGCCAATTGTTTTATTTGATCAAACGTAATACTCTTGTCTACCACTATCGAAAGGTCACGGCGTACTTCTGGGTATTTGTTGAGCTCTTGGAACTGGATGCTATTTTTATACGCCTTCAACAACGCATCGGCATCAAACTCGGCATAATAAACGGGTTGTTTGAGGTCGGTTAATTTAAGCGCCTTCTCTTGTACTTTGCCTAGCGAAGCGATTATTTTATTGTTTTTTATATAATTTACGCCACCGCTCAAAAAAGAAAGTTCCGTTTTTTGTTGTTGCGCATCGCCCAAATTTAGTTTTAGCAAAATTTTATGCACTACCGTATTTAAGTAAAAGTAGTCCGCCTCTTTTGCTTGCGTATTCCAGCTTTCCGCTTGCGTATTGCCTGTAAGGAAGAGTGCCAAACGGTTACGCTCTTTGTATTTCCCTTCTTCTTTGGAATATATTTTCCCAAATTCAAACAGTTTCAAGTCCTTCTGACGTCGGTTGATGTTGTAATTTAAAATTTCCAAACCAGAGAAAAGAAGACTTTGTCTTAGTACCCCCAAATCTTCCGAAAGTTTATTTAGCACTTCTACCGATTTGTCGGCTATGCCCAAGTACTCTGCGTACACAGGCTTTGTCATCGAATTGGTAAGGATTTCGTTGAAGCCAGAACCTGCCAGCATACTGCCTAGTAGTGTCTGGATTTTGTCTTTACTTTTTTCAGGAAAATCGGCTAAATAAGCGGCACTCAATCGGTCGCTCAGTTCGATGTTGTCGTAGCCGTATATGCGTAAAACTTCTTCCACGATATCCGCAGGGCGCTGCACGTCTACTTTGTAGGGAGGAACGGAAAGGTGTAATGCGTCTTCTTTCTCCGCCTCAATGGTAATTGCTAAGCCTGTTAAAATTTCTTTTACCAACGATTTTTCAAGTGTTTTTCCTATCAAACGATTGATATAGGAAAAAGACGTTTCTATTTTAAAGTTTTTTACTGGTTCTGGGTAAATGTCTGTAACTTCTGAGGACAGCGCACCTCCCGCTACTTCAATAATTAATTTTGCAGCTTTCAACAGCGCATTCACAGGCATATTAGGATCCGTACCTCTTTCAAAGCGGAACGAAGCATCGGTTTTTAGACCATGAAATTGGGAGGATTTTCGAACATAGTCAGGTGCGAAATAAGCACTTTCCAAGAATATAGCGGTAGTAATAGCGCTCACGCCAGATTCCAATCCGCCGAATACCCCTGCAATACACATGGGCGCTTCCGCGTTGCAAATCATCAAATCTTTGTCGCTGAGTTTGCGTTTTACGCCGTCTAAGGTTACAAATTCGGTGTCTTTTGGAAGTGTTTTTACGATTACTTTATTGCCTTTTATTTTAGCCAAATCAAACGCGTGAAGCGGCTGCCCCAAGTCGTGAAGAATATAATTCGTCACGTCTACCACGTTGTTTATGGGGTTTACGCCAATTGCTTTAAGTCGACTTTTCAACCATTCGGGCGATTCTTTTATGGTGATGTCCGAAATAGTAAGCCCTGCATAACGCAAACAAGCGTCTTTATTTTCTACAATAACCTCTATCGTTGAATTGTTTTTCTCAATTTTAAAACTTTGAACGTCTAACTTTTCACTTTTAATTTTTGTTTTCAGCAGCGCCTGCAAGTCACGCGCTACGCCAAGGTGCGAAGCGGCATCGGCACGGTTGGGCGTGAGGCCAATCTCGATGGTATAGTCGGTTTCGATTTTGAAATAGTCTGCTGCAGGAGTTCCTAGCGATAGGTCGGTGGTCAAGACCATAATACCGTCGTGCGAATTGCCTAATCCAATCTCGTCTTCGGCACAAATCATACCTTCCGATACTTCGCCTCTTATTTTTGCTTTGCTGATTTTGAACGGTTCGCCTTCGCCAGGGTACATCGTAGTACCCACAAGGGCTACGACTACTTTTTGTCCTGCTGCCACATTTGGCGCACCGCAAACAATAGGAAGGATTGTTCCGTTACCTACATCAACGGTTGTTTTGCTAAGTTTGTCGGCTCCAGGGTGTTTCTCACAAGTGAGCACTTGCCCTATCACGAGGCCTTTCAGACCGCCTTTTATACTTTCATATGCTTCTATAGATTCTACTTCTAAACCGGCTTTGGTAAGTTTGGCAGAAATGTCTTCAGGGCTTTCAGTAAGCTCAATATGTTGTTTTAACCAATTGTACGAAATCTTCATAAACTAAATAGTGGTAAATCCTTTTAAAGGGACTGCAAGATACACGGTTATAAGCAAAAAGAAAAGGTGATTTTTTGTTGTACTTTCAATTTCCTCAACTCATTGGCACTTTGCGTTTAAATTGCTAATTGTCTATTTAAACGCAAGGTGCGCAAAGGTTTCGCAAAGATCGCAAAATAGGTAAGGTGATTTAGTAATTAATTTAGGAGAATTAAATACCTAATCCTTTAAAAAATCATACCTTTACGCTATCATGACATGGGAAGAATACTGTACTAAAAAGAAGATAAATTCGGAAGCGTTCAGCCTAGCAGAACCTGCACGTTGGGCAGAATTGAAAAATATATTCGAACAAGTACACCCCAATTCGTTTACCGAGCAGAAGAAATTTCTACTAAACGACTTAAGGAGAAAATATAGCGTATAGTTTATTCTATTCTCCTTCTACGACAGCTTCTTCCCTTATCTCTTCTTCTTCTAAAAGATAACTTCTTAGTTTTTGTTTTAATTCAGTACGTGAAAGATTGCTGTATAGAATTCCGTTTATAGCGATGGCTGTTTGTCCAGTTTCTTCGGAAACGATGAGTATAATACTGTCGGTTACTTCCGTCATGCCAATAGCTGCGCGGTGACGAAGGCCATAGTTGGCAGGGATTTCGTCATTTTCGGAAACAGGTAAGATACATCGAGCTGCTTTTATTCTATTATTTTCAATAATAACAGCACCGTCGTGAAGGGGGCTATTTTTTTGGAAAATAGAAATTAATAATCGTTTGGATATTTTAGCGTCTAAGGTATCGCCAGATTCTGCATAAAATTTCAGTTCAGAACTTTTTGCAAATACAAGTAAGGCACCCATATTCATACTTCCCAATGTTTTGGCAGCATCTACGATAGGGATGATGTCGACTACATCTGCGGAGTCTGATTTTTTTCTATTTAATAAATTCTTAAAAAATTTATCATCTACAGAAGTAGATTTCCCAATCATCATAAGGAATTTTCTTATTTCTTGTTGGAATAAAATAATTACAGCTATTACACCTACGCCTATAAACTGACCGAGAATGGTGGTAAGCAATTCCATGTGCAATCCTTTGACGATAATATAAACCACATATACAGAAAGGAATCCAAGGAATATACGAATAGCAAGTGTTCCTCGCATTAGTTTATAGAGTTGGAATAGGAGTAAACTCACCAAACCAATATCTATGATGTCGATCCAATCGATTTCTAGGAATCCTATTTTTAAATTTATAAGCATCTATTAGTTATAAGTTGTTTTAAATAAAGTGATCGCCTCAAGCGCTTCGCTTACATCATGCACGCGAAGTATACTTACCCGATTCATTAGTGCAATAGCATTTAAGGTAGTAGTGCCATTCAATGCATGTTCCGAAGTAGTATTTAATTTATTGTAAATCATAGATTTTCTTGATATTCCGGCCAATACAGGAAGATTAAGAAGTCTGAAATAATTTAAGTGTTTCAGTAAATCATAATTTTGGTCTACTGTTTTGGCAAATCCAAAACCTGGGTCTATAATTATATCGTTCACTTTGTGTGCTCGTAATGCATTGATTTTCTTTTGGAAAAAGTCAATAATTTCTACCAAAAGATTGTCGTACTCCGTTAGTGTTTGCATATTTTGAGGAGTTCCTCGCATGTGCATGAGTACATAGGCGACCTTTAATTTACCTACGGTAGCAAACATTTTTTCATCCAACGAGCCCGCCGAAATATCGTTTACCATTACAGCTCCCTCTGCCACAGCAGCCTCTACTATAGAAGATCGGAAGGTGTCTATCGAAACATAGGCGTCAGGATATTCTTTCATAATGGCTTTTATAGCCGGTACTACTCTTTTGAGTTCTTCTTCTTCGGATACTTCTGCTGCTCCAGGGCGAGAAGAATATCCTCCAATATCAATAATGCTCGCACCATCTGTAAGCATATGGCCTACTTTTTCTAATAGTTTTAGTTCATTTGTATGCGCGCCACCATCAAAAAAAGAATCGGGTGTTACATTTATGATTCCCATCACGATAGGGTAGGACAAGTCAATTATCGAACCTCTTAGGTTCAATGTTTTTTTTGAATAAAAAACTGTATCTTTCGCCTCCAATAGTGTAATTCATTTATTCATAATATACTAAAAGAAATTGGCAAATCAAACTACACAAGAATATAATCAAGTAATCAAGGTATGTCGAAGCCTTTTTGTCAATAAAACCAAAGATTACGGTACCGCTTGGAGAATATTGAGATTGGCGTCTATAACGGATCAAATCTATATTAAAGCGCAACGCATTCGTTCGATTCAGGACAAAGGTAATCAAAAAGTAGAGGAAGATATCTCTTCTGAATTTATTGGTATTATAAATTATTGTGTCATTGCGATGATGCAGCAAGACTTGGAGGGTTCAGCAACGATGGAGCTACCGCTTGATAAGGTCGAACTGCTTTACGACCGTTATGTAAAGGAGACGTTTGATTTACTTATGAACAAAAATCACGATTATGGAGAGGCGTGGAGGGAGATGAGGATTACCTCAATCACGGATATAATATTGATGAAAATTTTAAGGACGAAGCAAATAGAAGATAATCAAGGGGTAACGGTAGTTTCGGAAGGTGTCAAGGCAAACTATCAGGATATGCTCAATTATGCTGTTTTTTGTCTTATAAAGATGGGCTTTGCAAATGAAATGACAAAACAGTTGGACTTAAGAAAGAAAAATCTTTAATTTAGGTGGAGTTGAGTGGATATGGTAAATTATATAATAAAAAGGTTGTTATATGGCTTGTTGGTTTTGATGGGCGCTACGGTTATAGTGTTCTTCATTTTTAATGTTTTGCCAGGCGATCCGGTAGCCATGATGGCTGGGCAGCGGACAGACGTTACCACACGAGAAGCAATAGCGAAAGATTTGGGTCTTTTTGAGCCCCTTCATGTTCAGTTGTATTTATATGTGCGCGATTTGTCTCCCGTATCGGTTCACGAAGACATAGAATCTGAAAGGATAAAATACGACTATAAAAAAGTGCTCGGAGTTGGGGATAATCGTTATCTAGTTCTAAAAACACCCTATCTCAGGAGGTCTTTTCAAAGTAATAAAAAGGTGAGTGAAATAATTTGGGAAAACTTGGAGGGAACGTTCTTGTTGGCCATTACTGCGATGTTGTTTGCTACTTTTTTTGGAATTTTATTGGGTGTTATCGCTTCGTTGAAGCAAAATAGTTGGATTGACCATACCATGGTG
>JAYSUZ010000251.1:0-7219 GCA_043718845.1 Cytophagales bacterium | reverse complement strand
ATACGATACTGTACTTATGATCAAAGAATAAGACCAAATTTTCATGACACGGCTTTAAAAGCCTTAAATTAAGTTGACGCGTATGCCCCTTGGGGTCGCACAATTAATTACAACAAAGTTCTATAATCATGCAATCCATTCTGTATTATAAATTGCCTTAGGGTGACGGATAAGGTGAAGACACCAACAGCACAACTAGAAACTACGTTGTTCGAGTCTAAAATATTTTCCTTTTCTCTTGTCGTAAGGATAATTCTTCTAGCGAGTTGTGGACAATAGTAGTTTTCGACCTTACGGTTGATTCGTTCTGAAATAATGAAATTTCCTCGTAGGGTCAATATAGACTATTCCTAATCGTTAAATAATTCAATATAGCGCTTATAGATATACGTCTTACCGTATTTGGCATTTTCATTTACCCGTTTCAAAATTTCTAATTCTACAAATCGGTCTATGAGTTTTCCTGCACCTGCACGGCTATAATTCATTGATAGCATAGCCACACTGATGGATGTAACAGGTGTTTTAAACAATTGCTGTAAAAACGATACGCCGCTGGTCGCTTCTCGTTTTCCCAGTGCCTGAATTTTACGCATATCTATCTCTCGAAGCATCGTTATTTTTTTTGATGTTTCGATACCTTGATTTGCAGTTTCTATTACTCCATCCAGAAAAAAATGAATCCAGTCCTCTATTTTATTGTTATGATAGGCACTAAGTTTATCATAATAAAGTTGTTGGTTTCTTTTGAAGAAACTACTTAAGAACAATACTGGTTTTTCTAAAATAGCTCGCTCATACAAAAACAAGGTAATGAGCAACCGTCCTGCACGTCCGTTGCCGTCCAAAAAAGGATGAATAGTTTCAAACTGGGCGTGCAATATCCCTGCCTGCATTACTGGCATAAGTTGTTTCGCATGAATGAACTCTTCCAAATCTGCCAATGCATTATTCATATCGGCAGGTGGTGGCGGTACGAAAGAAGCATTTTGTAAATTTATTCCTCCTATCCAATTTTGAGATTTTCTAAATTCGCCTGGATCTGCAAAATGCGAGGATCTTGCTCCTGTCATTAATTCTCTATGAAGCTCACGAATGAAACGCAACGTAAAAGGAAACTCCTTTAAGCGTTCGCTGCCATAGTTGAGTGCTTTTATATAATACAAAATATCGTCGGCATCGGTATCTTTTATATTTATACCAGCGGTCATTTCCAATGCATCCATCATCGTAGCCCTTGTCCCTTCTATTTGAGCGGAACTAGTGGCGTCTTTAAGAATGTACATACTTATAAAAAAATCGGCATCTGGTAGTACATAGGTAATACCGTCTAGCTTACCAATTAACCGCTCAGCTAATGCGGCTTTTGTGCTAATTTCTTGGCTAAAATTTAGCAACTGTTCATTCGGAAATTTATCCAAAATAAAGGCGGTGTACCCTTCGGGTTGTTTTATCAATTTACCTATGGACATATTTTTTATAATTTTAGTGAACATCTAGCCTTTAAATATATACTAAAATTAATTATAGTATATATTAATAAACTAAAATAGGTTAAAAATAAAGTTAGTGAATATTTAAAAAATGAATGTGCACTAACTTTTAATTTGGATAATTTTCATTATACACTGTATATCAATTACTTAAATTTTTAACAGCTTTATAAGGGTAACTAATTAACAGTCTGTGGCACACCATAGCGCCGTCAACCTAAGGCAATAATGTTTATAATCTAGAATGGATTGAAATCTTCTAAATCTTCCAAACACTCTAATACACCTGCCAACACCTGCCAACCCTAAAACCGCTTCAAAGCAAGCTCCGCCACTGTACTTCCTATCGACAACGAAGAGGTAGCTGCCGGAGACGGTGCATTGCACACATTTATAATATGCTGATTTTCTAAAATCATAAAATCGTCAATCAAACCACCTGTGCGGTCGCAAGCTTGGGCTCTTACACCTGCTCCGCCCGGTATCAAATCGTCCTTTTGAATTTCTGGAATTAATTTTTGTAAGGCTTTCGTAAACGCTGTTTTTGAAAACGAACGGTAATACTCTCCAATACCTGTTTTCCAATACTTCATCGCTACCTTCCTAAATCCTGGCCAAGCCAAAGACTCCGCTACATCGCCAAAACTAAAATCGGACATTTTATAGCCCTCTCTTTTGAATGCAAATACGGCATTTGGCCCTGCTTCTACGCCACCGTGTATCATCCTTGTAAAGTGTACGCCAAGAAAAGGAAAATTAGGGTCTGGAACAGGGTAAATAAGATGTTTGACTAAATGTTGTTTCTCTTTTTTGATTTCATAATATTCCCCACGGAAAGGGATAATACGAACATTAATATTTTTATCGTTGATAGCGGCAATTTTATCGGAAAACAAACCTGCACAATTGATAACAAGCGTAGCCTTAAACGAAGATTTTTCTGTAATTACTTCGGAACAATCGCCTTGGATTTTTATGTCAATAATTTTTTGTCCAAAAATGATTTCACCACCCAATTTTTGAAACAGCTCGCCGTATTTTAACGAAACTTCTGTGTAGTCTATAATACCCGTCTGAGGCACTACAATACCTTCTATACCCGAACAATGGGGTTCAATTTCTTGAATTTCTTGTTTGTTAATTTTTCGTAATCCCTTCAACCCGTTTTCTAGTCCTCGGGCATAAATCGTTTCTAGTGCCGGCAATTCTTCTTTGGTAGTAGCCACCACTATCTTTCCGCACAAATCGTACTTTACATTATTTTTATCACAAAATGCAATCAATTGGTTGTAACCGTTGATACAGTTGGTAGCTTTCAAACTTCCTGGTTTGTAATAAATACCAGAGTGTATCACGCCGCTATTGTTTCCTGTCTGGTGTTTGGCGAGTACTTGTTCTTTTTCTAGTAAGGCTATTTTCAACTGAGGTTTTCCTTCTTTTAAGCGCAGCGCGGTAGCTAAACCTACAATCCCTCCTCCTATTATTATAATATCGTATTTCATAAAATCTAATCTTTCAGAATGCTAAATTAATATAAAACTTGAAATAAACAGTAATCCCTTCAGACGGCTTTACTGGAAGATAAAGGCTGAAAAGTCTTGCAATTTTGAGTATCATTAAACGCAAGGTGCGCAAAGGTGACGCAAAGAACGCTAAAAAGGTGGCAAGAAATAGGTCTTTTATTGATTATTGCCATTTTGTACCTACATTACTGCTTTCTAACATAATTTCTAACGATGAAACCGTATCAAACTATAAAACAGAACCATTTGCTCTTACTTTTTATTCTCGTATTAGGTGCGCTACTCCTTTATTTTTCTTGGATGATTATTGACGGCATCCTAGGTGCCATTATTTTCTACACGATATTCAGACCGCTCCATATTTATTTTACAGAAAAAAAAGGATGGAGTGGTGGACTTTCTGCTATTGCTATTATTTTAGTTTCTTTCCTCGTACTCATATTACCTTTCTTTGTATTATCTTCTTTGGTAATAAATAAAATACTCTACTACCAAACAAATCCTAACGAACTAGGTATTCTAAAAGAAAAAATATGGCCTATTATACAAACCTATATTAGCGATGAGAAAAATTTAGATGTTATTATTTCCCAAATACAATCTAAACTTTATATGGTTTTTTCGAATACACTAAATCTAGTTACAACTGTACTACTACAATTATCCGTCTTATATTTCCTATTATACTTTATGCTAAAGGAACATGTAAAATTAGAAGAAGTAGCATACAACTACATCCCTCTTAAGAGATTTCAAATTCAACGACTAGGAACAGAGCTCAACAATATCACAAACTCTAATTTATTAGGACAAGGGTTTATTTGCTTTGTACAAGGTTCATTGGTCACCATCGGATTTTTAATCTTCGGCTTAAATGATCCTTTTTTTTATGGTGTAGTATGTTTCTTTCTCTCCTTTATTCCATTTGTAGGAGCTCCATTGGTATTTGTACCCGCAGGGATACTACAATACTATTCTGGCGATCATCTGGGAGGCATCGGAATCATACTTTGGGGATTTATATTGGTCACGAATATTGACAATGTAATCCGTTTTTATCTATCCAAAAAAATAGGAGATGTACATCCCTTGATCACTATTATCGGCGTTATAATTGGAATCCCTACATTTGGAATTTTGGGATTGGTATACGGTCCTCTGCTTATTTCCTATTTTATATTATTAGTAAAAATATGGGACGAGGCTAATAAAAGATTGGCACATCGATAATAATAATCCTATAGTAAAGCCAATGAAAAAATCCATTGCCATTATAGGAGGCGGAGCAGCAGCCATGCTACTTGCGGCTCATTTGAATGAAAGCAAATTTAACATTACTATATACGAACGTAATGCTGCGCTAGGACGAAAATTTCTCGTGGCGGGCGATGGCGGATTCAACCTAACGCATTCCGAAGCCCTTTCGCCCTTTATCACTCGTTATACACCACCTTCTTTCTTCAACACTATAATTACTTCATTCTCCAGTACCAATTTAGTAGAATGGTTAAGGAAAATCGGCATTGAAACCTTCATCGGGACCAGTAAACGTATATTTCCATCAAAAGGTATAAAACCAATAGCGGTACTCAATGCCATTTTAGCTGTTTTGAAGAAAAAAAATATCTCTTTAAAAACCAACCATACTTGGATAGGATGGAATGATCATGCGCTACTCTTTGAAACAGGAAAAAATGCCGAACACGTCACAATAACAAGCGACATTGTAGTATTTTGTCTTGGTGGTGCTAGTTGGAAAGTAACCGGCTCTGATGGTACATGGCAAACCTACTTTGCAGAAAAAGGAATAGAAATCAATCCTTTCCAAGCCTCCAATTGTGGGTATGAAATAAAATGGAAAAATGAATTTATAGAAAGTACAGAAGGGCAGTCTTTAAAAAATATTTCTATAACGTGTAGCGACTGTATTAAAAAAGGCGAAGTAGTACTCACCAAATTCGGAATAGAAGGAGGCGCTATCTATGCATTGAGTCCGCAAATACGAACGGCTTTAAACGAAAAAAAAGAAGCCGTAATTTATATTGATTTAAAACCTTCGCTCTCCCTTCCACAACTCAAAACTAAATTTGGAAATCGAGGCAATACTACTATAAAAAAAATATTAATCGACCGATTGAATCTTGATAATACTTCGGTTGAACTTTTAAAAACAATTCTTTCCAAAGAAGCATTTCTTGACATTGATATCCTTCTCGCAAACATCAAAAAACTGCCCCTTACCATCACCGCTTTCGCTCCTCTCGACGAAGCTATCTCCACTGTAGGAGGAATCCCGTTGACAGAAATAGACGCAACATTCCAGCTAACTAAATTACCCAATCATTATTGTATGGGCGAAATGCTAGACTGGGATGCTCCAACAGGCGGCTATTTACTACAAGGATGCTTTAGTATGGGCTATTGGGTGGCCAAAAAACTCAACGAAAAATACTAAATACTCTATCGAAATCTTACTTTTATCTTATTTATAAAATAAATAAGCACATTTCAACGCACTCTATAAAATATTATAGTACAATTTAAAGAATCATTTAACAAAATCCATTAATTGAACTTAATCAATAATATAACATTTCTATTATTTTATATATCTTAGAAATGTTATATTATTAATGAAAAATAAACTTTATAAAGTACAATTAAAGGCTTATTTATTGTACTTTATAAGTATTAATATAGATTTTTAATTGGACTTATATAAAAATACTAAATTGTACTTTCTATAATCAAACGACTTTTACACCTTTGTATCGTAATAAAAAAATACAAAAAGATGAAAACAAAAAGCGGAATTTACAGGATCACCAAAGCGGCCATAATCCTACTATTAATAATGACGGTTCAAACAAGCTTCGGACAACTATTTGGCGCTTATAGCCACAATGCAAAAAAGAAAGCATTACGAAAACAATACAAATGCGAACATGTCGGAGTACAAAAAGTAAAACACATACAGGGTCGCGCTAAAAACACAAGAACAATTTCAATGATCAGACCCTCCGATGAAATTATTTCTGCATCACTTTCTGAGACTACTCCTGAAACAATTCTTCAAAATATCGAATCTGAAGAAAATATAAAACCTATCGTTTCGGACGTCGAAATAAAAAAAGATACAACCAAACAAAGAGCAAGATTACTTCCGCTTCCTGTATACTTCCGATACGATTCTTACCGACTCGACATTATTGATCTTACTCAAATTGCTATAGCGGTAACGTATGTAAAAGAAGGCTACTCCATATTATTAATAGGACATACAGACAATTGGGGAAGTGAGAAATACAATGCACTACTTTCTCATAAACGTGCTAACATAATAAGAGACATGATGATCGAATTGGGCTGCAAGCCTGAACTAATAGCAACAAAAGGCGAAGGTGAAAAATATCCTGCAGGCACAAACGAGCACCATGAAGGACGTCAAAGCAACAGAAGAGTAGAATTTGTAATTGCATTGAATGTTAATTAGTTTCTAACATCGTTATACAAAAAAGTCTGACCGTTTAAACGATCAGACTTTTTTGTATATGGACATCAACTCAACCTACTCAGCAGGTGTATATTTTTCTACTCCTACACCAAATTTACGTAAAAAATCTAATCCTTCGTCTGACGCCAATCCTTTATATTCCGCATACGAATTCAAATAGATCACGTTGCTTACCTTAGCACTATAAAGCAATCGAGCACAAGCCAAACAAGGTGAAAGTGTAATATATAATGTAGAACCTTCTATTTTCATGCCATTATTCAAGGCATAAATAATAGCATTTTGTTCGGCATGCAACGCTAGCGAACAGCTGCCTTTATGATCGGTAGAACAGCCTTTTTCAGGCCACTCTTCATCGCAATTATGCGTATCGGCTGGAGGGCCGTTGTAACCAATAGAAATAATACGTGTATCCTTAGTAAGCACCGCTCCCACTTGAGCTTTTATGCAATGTGAACGCTTGGCCAAATTTTGAGCCAACTCCATATAGATATCTTTAAACGCAGGTTTTTTCATATTCCCCAAATTTAGTAAATTTACTGGATATGAAAACTGGACGTTACCTACATTACAAAGGAAATTATTACGAAGTAGTCGGAACCGTGCTCCACAGCGAAACCGAGGAGGAGTTAGTACTCTACCGATCCGAAAAAAACGAACAACTTTGGGTAAGACCTAAAAAGATGTTT
>JAYSUZ010000026.1:0-2191 GCA_043718845.1 Cytophagales bacterium | reverse complement strand
CCAAGACAACTTAGGGGCATTAACCTCCTTAAATGATAATTTCACAGAGCGTAGAAATCGTTTTTTAGATTATTTGCTAGCACTACATGGCGAAGTTTACAACCAAGATATTCTTTCTAGATTTAATTATTATTATACAGAAGTCGAATTTGAAAATTATTTAATTAAAACAAAAACTAAATTTTTACAGGCTATTCCTTTTAGTAATAAAAATCGAGCAAAGGCTTTTAATTATAGAGCGAAACGAATTTCAAATGAAGATAGTACAGGAACTGAAACTAAAGTAGCATTACTCTTAGGTATTGATGAACAGGCTCAACACAACACTCTAAATTCTATTATAACTATATATGAACATTATGGACTGAAATTAGTAGATTCAAAAACGGATAGTGAATTGTTAAGGTTATGGGAAAATGAATTAATAGTATATAATGAGTCGTTGAATAATGGTGCGGTTAACTCGTTTGATTATATAGATAGTGAAGATGCTACGTTTAATGATTGTACAGATGTAACTAAGGAGCAGTTGTTTAAAAACACACTCCCTTTTCGCTCTGGAATCATTACAGAAGAATTTTTAAGAGAAGGATTGATATTGGAGAACTACAAGATAGGGAAGGGGAAAGAGACTGAAATTTCCGATTGGACACTTTTTTTTAGTTATTTGAATGACCGTGAATGGATAAAAATTGGGAATTATTTATCAGAAGAAGAGGCTATTAATACTGCTATAGCACTTATTCAAGTGCTGAAAAAAATATCTATAGAAACGGAACGCTTGCACCGTATTGAACATATTCTTCTAAGACCTGAAAAGGGTGATTGTCTGTATGGCATTTATTTACTTTCGACAGAAGGTAAAAAAATGCTGAGAAGTAAGAGGCTTTATACTTTTGAAGAAAGAGAACGGGCAGTCACAGAGCTATATGCTGAAATTTATAATTACGAAAATTATTCGATAGAAGTAACAATAGATAGAGATTTTGAAGTGCATTTTAATACTACAAATAGAGTACATTCTTTTATAAGTATATTTCCTAAAGAATCTGTAGAAGAGACTCATCGAGATATGGAGTCACTTTTTTCTTTTATGTCCAATCAAGAAAATATTATTTCTTATAAGAATAAGATTGCTTTTTATATTCGCTATTCCGATGAAGAATCGATGATACCAGAAGACTTTTACAGTTTTCGTTCTACTCTTATTTTACCAAATTGGACTTCACGATTTAAGAATAAAGAGTTTAGAGTACTAGTAGAAAAAATTGTCAATGAAAATTGTCCTGCCCATATTTTTCAGAAAATAGTTTGGCTGAATCCTAACGAAATGTATGACTATGAGGAAGCTTATTATTCATGGTTAGAAGAAAAGAGATTTTTTTTTCCTGATAAAAAAAAGATGAATAGTTGCAGCAATAGGCTTATACAGTTACTTCAGAAATATAATAACAGTAATGAATGACCGTACTCATATAATAGGGAAGCAGTCTTTTGAATGTGTATTTAACGCCAATGAAGATGTGTTCGTTTTTCGTGTGGCGTTTACTGATTTTGTAAAAAAATCGTTGCTTGAAACAATAGAGGAAGTATTCGACACTCTTTTGTCTGAAAAATTAATTTTAAGACTTGCTAAAGTAGAAATAGATTTAGGAACGATAACATATCCTTTTAATGAAATAGAAGTTAAGAATTTACTTAAAAATAAATTAAGAGAAGCATTTATTTTTAAAATATTGTCTATAGACCAGCAGTATAATTCGAGTAGCAAGGATAGTATAATTTCTATAAATAAATCAGACGAGGAATTTATTTTATTTTTTATTAAGGAAGGTTTTCTTCCTTGGTGGTTTCCAGAAGATAAACGAACATTTTTTTCTATCAAAGATTTTATTGAAAAAAAAATAGTAACAGATAACTCTATAATCTTAAAAATAGTTGATTTTATAAAAAAAGATCCAGCGTATATACTTCGATTTTTAGCACATTGTACTGCCGCTATTGTATATTCTATTCTAGCTTATCAATGTGGCATATCTACAGCATTACTCCGCAATGTTGAACAAAAAATTTTAAATGATGGAATTGGACGTTACAAGTTAGATTTCACGTTTAGGTTCAATGCCTTTTTGTTACTGTATAGTTTAGTTCAAAAAAAAGAAATTAGTACTGAAGAACAATTGAAATTTTC
>JAYSUZ010000250.1:0-7224 GCA_043718845.1 Cytophagales bacterium | reverse complement strand
TAATTGCTATGATGACGGGAATACCTGTAAGCAGAGTAGCACAAACAGAAAGTGCGAAACTCTTAACGATGGGCACCGAGCTTAAAAATCGTGTAATTGGACAAGACGATGCCATCACTAAAATGGTAAAAGCAATCCAACGTACACGGGTTGGACTAAAAGACCCTAAAAAACCAATCGGTTCTTTTATTTTCTTAGGTCCAACAGGTGTTGGTAAAACAGAGTTAGCAAAAGCGTTAGCCGCTTATCTGTTCGACAAAGACGATGCATTGGTAAGAATCGACATGAGTGAATACATGGAGAAATTCTCTGTATCTCGTTTGGTGGGAGCACCTCCAGGGTATGTAGGATACGAAGAAGGTGGTCAGCTTACCGAAAAAATCCGTCGTAAACCTTACAGTGTAATATTACTTGATGAGATAGAAAAAGCACACCCAGATGTGTACAATATTTTACTACAAGTGCTAGACGATGGTATACTTACGGACGGTTTAGGAAGAAGAGTCGATTTCAGAAATACAATCATCATCATGACATCAAATATTGGTGCACGTGACTTGAAGGATTTCGGAACAGGGATTGGTTTCGCTACCCAAACACGTAAAGAAAATATCGACGATATGATGAAAGGCACGATACAAAGTGCTTTGAGAAAAACATTCTCTCCTGAATTCTTAAACAGATTGGATGATGTAATCGTCTTTAATTCGCTTGAAAGAGCCGACTTGCATAAAATCATTGAAATTACATTAAAAAATGTTTTCAAAAGAATCGAAGCATTAGGCTATCATGTAGAGTTGACTGAAAAAGCGAAAGATTTCTTGGCGGACAAAGGGTATGACCCAAGTTATGGCGCAAGACCTCTAAATAGAGCGATTCAGAAATACTTAGAAGACCAAGTAGCCGAAGAGATACTAAAAGGCGAACTTGCCATAGGCGACACCATAATGGCCGATTACGACGGAACGAGCGAATCGCTTACGTTGAAAATCGAAAAACAGAAACTCGAAAAAATGTAATACTAAAAAGGGCTTCTAAGTGAAGCCCTTTTTTATTACATCTATTTTTAAGGCGAAGAACTAAAATAATCAATAATTAACTTTTTACTATTCCTGAAAGCCTCTATTCATAGGGATTAGGAGCGCACAAGGGCATAGAGCCGTCTATTTATCCACAATTCAGAAAATATAGTGTGGAAAGCCTTGTGGATTGTGAGAATTCGTATAATTTTGATTTATAATTATTAAAAAAACTAAACCTACACGAACATGAACAAAGCAGAATTAATTGATTCAATCGCTGCAGAAGCGAATTTAACTAAAGCAGATGCAAAAAGAGCTCTTGATGCTTTTATCGCTGCTACAGGCAAAGCACTTAAAAAAGGTGATTCTTTAGTATTGATCGGTTTCGGTTCTTTCAAAGTAGTTCAAAGAGCTGCTAGAAATGGTCGTAACCCACAAACTGGTAAAGCAATTAAAATCAAAGCTAAGAAAGTAGTAAAATTCAAAGCTGGTGCTGATCTTTCTAAAAAAGTTGCTAAATAATTTTTAGCACTTTATTCAACATAAAAAAAGCTTCCGTTGCAAAACAGAAGCTTTTTTTATTTCGCTTCGTGGTATTCCTGTTCGGTATTAATTTCCCAAATATTATTTTTCGAAACCACCCCCTTTAGTATATTCTCCACCACAAGCATCCCTGTAAGCATAGAATGGTCTTGGTTATTATAACGGTGCATTCCATTCCGTCCTACCAAAAAAAGATTTTCGATCTTATCTGTATACGTACGAACAATACCAAAGTCTTTGTATGAACCTGTATAAGCAGGGTATGCTTTAGGCATTCGAATGACAACAGAATCTACACAATCCTCTCGATCTAAAAAGCCTATTTTAACCATCTCGTTTAACGCCAAATTCGTCATAGCTTCGTCTTTCATTTCCCAAAGCGCATCGCCTTCGTTTACAAAATACTCTAACCCTATCCATATCTTATCCGGATCGCTGACCATATAAGGGCTCCAGTTATTGAAAAACTGAATTCGTCCTACTTTCACATCGCTCTCTTGCACATAAATCCATGTATCCGGCAATAGCTTTCCGTTTGCACCTTTCATTTTTAATTTGGTAAGCAACAAACCAACCGTCATAAAATCTCGGTAAATAAGCCCCTCTGAAACCGCTTTCACCTCCGAAGGAACAGGATTTGTAAAACTATTTATCAACTCCTTCACGGGCATTGTAGAGATAAAATAATCCCCTTCCAACACGTCTTCCTTCATGGTTACCAAATCTCTTACCGTCACCGACAAAATTCGATCGCCTTCATTTTGCATGGAAACTACTTTTTTATTTTTCAGCACTACCCCGCCCTTTTGTTCTACCAACGCCCCTACCCGCTGCCACATCTGACCAGGACCAAATTTAGGATATAAAAAACGCTCAATAAGACTCGTCTCAACATTCTTCTGCGACAATTCTTTTTTAGCAAACGGCGCTTTTAGTGCATGAAGTACTGCCTTACTTATCGATAAACTTTTTATACGTTGTGCCCCCCAAGAAGCATCCAGTTCTTTACAGCTTTGCCCCCATACCTTTTCTGTATAGTCTTTGAAAAAAGTAAGGTATAACTCTTTCCCAAAACGGTTGATAAAAAAGTCTTCTAACGTTTTTTCATTCCTAATTGGAAAAATTCTAACCTTAATATAACTAAACCCAATCTTTGCGATTCTAACTACACCCAACTGATTTATCGTCTTTAAATTCAGACTAATAGGATAATCAAATAATTTCCTAAGAAATAAAATTCGGGACAGCCTGCTTCTCACAAGCATCACATTATCCGAATCAACGGGCAATGTAGCGTTCGAAATTTCGGTTGTTTTATTTTGATAAGAAATACGAATTGAATCTTCTTGATTATCCTCTACCGGGAGTATCGTAAGCCACCATTTCATCACTCTATCTGACTTTGAAAAAAAACGATGCCCTCCAATATCAATCTTGTTGCCTTTATAATCTATAGTTTGTGAGATTCCTCCAAGGTTATTACTCTGTTCAATAACAATAGGCTGTATCCCTGATTGCTGAAGAAATTCATAAGCAGTGGTAAGTCCGCCTGGTCCTCCTCCTATTATAACAGCAGTCTTTTTCCCTGTTTTTGACATGCTTAAATTTACACAATTATTTTAGTTAACACATCAAATTTTACTTACTTCGCCAAGAACTCCTTACAAAGTTTCGTCAACCCTGCCGCAGCTTTGTCTTGTATACTAATAAGATTGGGAATATTTTAGATAGCAGGCAATTGGGATCTACAATGTATTTGGGACTATTACTAGGCACATAATCAATAGCCCTGCGGAGGGGTATACTTGCAATGAAGTGCCCCCTCCACTAAAATACACCATGCCTGTGGAGTACAACGTCTTCGATTTTATATACTTCCCAAAGCCCTCCCTAATCACGAAAAGTAGCCAGTCCACTTTCGGCACTGATACCAGCACCAGAGAGTACGACTAGTTTAGGTTTCATTATTTATTTTTATTGCGTTCTTTTTCTTCTTGTGCTTTAGCAGCAAAAGATTTCGCTTTTGTGGGTTTCGGTTTTGGAGGTGCTGCCGCAATTTTAGCTTTCGAGGAAGCTGCTTTCTTCACTGCTGGTTTCTTAACCTTACCTGTTGCATCTATTTTCTTTACCGTTGTTTTCTTCACGGCTACTTTTTTCTCTACTTTCTTAAAGACCGTCTTTTTAGCAAATCGACCTTTTTTCTCCGGCGCATTTACCGCGAACTCCAAACATTCTTCCAGCGTCAACGTCAATGGATCTTTCCCTTTTGGAATTTTTACATTTTTATTACCCGCTTCAATATAAGGTCCCCATCGGCCGTTCAAGACTTTCACCTCGTCGTTTCCAGGAAACATTTTAATAAGTTTTTCAGCCTCTGCTTTACGTTTTGCTTCAATAATTTCTACCGCACGTTGTTCGCTTAGCGTAAAAGGATCGTCTTCTTTTGTAATGGTATAAAATTTTGCATCGTGTAAAATATAAGGACCAAACCTTCCGATAGCAATCTTCATTCCCTTACCTTCGTATTCTCCTGCTTCTCTTGGAAGTTTAAACAATTCCAACGCATCTTCTAGCGTAACGGTTTCAATAAACTGTCCCTTTTTAAGACTAGCAAACTTAGGTTTCTTTCCTGTTTCTTCGTCTGCCTCTCCTACTTGTACGATAGGGCCATAACGGCCTAGACGAGCAATAACCAATTCACCCGTTACCGGATGCAAGCCTAATTCTTTTGTAGAAGAAATCGTAGAGCGGTCTATCAAGGTAGTGCTTACTACTGTTTCATGAAATGAGCCATAAAATTCATGCAGCATTTTTTCCCATTTCTGCTTACCTTCTGCTATTTCGTCAAATTCTTTTTCAACGTTTGCCGTAAAGGAATAATCGGTAATGGTAGGAAAATACTGAACCAAGAAATCGTTTACCACCATTGCCAAATCGGTAGGAAATAGCTTAGACTTCTCTGCGCCTGTAATTTCGGACGTTTCAATAGTAGCTATTTTATTCGCTGCCAAAATTATTTCTTTCAGCTTACGAACTTTACCGTCTCTATTTTCTTTTTCTACATACCCTCTTTTCTGTACCGTAGAAATAGTAGGTGCATACGTAGACGGACGACCGATACCTAATTCTTCCAATTTTTTTACAAGACTCGCCTCTGTATATCTTGGAGAAGGGCGGCTGTACCGTTCTGCGGCTTTCATTTCACTTAAGGAAAGTACCTCTCCCACTTCTATAGCAGGCAACATTCCTTTTGTATCTTCGTCGCTTTCCGATTCGTCGTCGGTAGATTCGATGTATACTTTTAGAAATCCGTCAAATTTTATTACTTCACCTGTTGCGGTTAAGGTTTGCGGAACGGTAGAAATACCAATGGTAGCAATGGTTCTTTCGATTTGAGCTTCTGCCATTTGAGAGGCGATGGCACGTTTCCAAACCAATTCATACAACCGTTGTTCGTTGCGGTCAGAACCGGCTTCCTGAACAGAAAAGTCTGTAGGACGAATAGCCTCGTGGGCTTCTTGAGCCGATTCGTTTTTATTTTTAAATTTTCTAAACTGGAAATATTCTTTTCCATAAGAAGAAGTGATGGCGTTTTGTGCTGAGGCGATAGCGTCGTCTGAAAGATTTACAGAGTCCGTTCTCATATAAGAGATTTTCCCTGCTTCGTATAATTTCTGTGCAACAGCCATTGTCTGGGCTACAGAGAAACTTAATTTACGACTTGCTTCTTGTTGAAGTGTAGAAGTAGTAAACGGAGGTGCAGGCGATTTTTTTGCAGGTTTTTTCTCCAAATTTTTCACAGAGAAAGCAGCACCAAGGCAATTGGTCAGAAAGTCGAATGCTTCTTTTTCAGTAGCAAAATTTTTCCCAAGTTCCGCAGAAAGTGTTTTTCCTTTTGCCACTTCAAATTTTGCTACTACTTTAAAGGAAGAAGTGGCGTTAAATTGCTCTACTTCACGCTCTCTTTCTACTACCAAACGAACGGCTACAGACTGCACACGTCCTGCAGAAAGTCCTGTTTTTATTTTTTTCCATAAAACAGGAGAAATTTCAAATCCTACCAAACGGTCTAGTATACGTCTTGCTTGTTGTGCGTTTACCAAATCAATATCGATGCTTCGAGGTTTGGTAATCGCTTCAAGAATAGCTTTTTTAGTAATTTCTGTGAATACAATTCTCTTTATTTTGGAATCTGCAAGCTCCAATACTTCTTTTAAATGCCAAGAAATAGCCTCCCCTTCACGGTCGGAGTCAGTTGCCAGCCAGACGGTTTGCGCTTTATTCGAAATTTTCCTCAACTCGTTGATAACATCTTTCTTATCTTCGGATATTTCATATCGTGGTTTAAATCCGTTGAGTACATCTATTGCCCCATCACCTTTACCTAAATCGCGTACGTGCCCGTAACTGGACTTTACAATATAGTCTGCACCTAAGTACCCTTCAATCGTTTTGGCTTTCGCCGGGGATTCTACTATAACAAGATTTTTTGACATGTCTGAGTATCAATTAATTTAGAAAACGTTTCCAAAGATGGATATTAATTCAATATAATCTGCAAATGTAGGTAATTAATGGATTAATAAAATAAAAATTGTTCATTACATTCCTATATATTTGTGTTTCAATTCTAAAACAGACAGACAATATGGCCAAAACGCTCATTTTTATGCGACACGCAAAATCCGACCAGTCCATACCTGGGCTAAAAGATTTTGACCGCCCTTTAAATAACAGAGGATTGGGAGACGCACCAAGAATGGGCCGAAGATTACTTGAAATAGGCGTAAATCCTGATTTAGTAATTTCCAGTCCTGCGTTAAGAGCCAAAACAACAGCCGAATATGTATCAGAGCAGTTAAGTTACGACATCGATACAATTGTATACGACGATGAAGTGTACGAAGCTTCTGTACGTTCTTTATTAGTAGTAGTAAATGCTATTGAAGACACCTTCAGCACCGTTATCATTTTTGGCCACAATCCTACCCATACGTATTTGGCGGAATATTTAACCAAAGAGGCAATTGGAAATATTCCAACTTCTGGTGCGGTTTGTATCACGTTCGAATTCGATTCTTGGAAATTGGTTTCCGAAGGTACGGGTAAAATGAAATGGTTTGAATACCCTAAAGGCTTAGAAGAATAAATCGAACAGTACTTCATTTAGCACCGCATTCGTTTTATTTCTACCTACTATATACAAATCAAGTCAATTTTTATATATTTGCGCAACAAATGGCTGCGTAGCTCAATTGAATAGAGCATCAGATTTCGGCTCTGAGGGTTGGGGGTTTGAATCCCTCCGCGGTCACATTACAGTCACTAAAAGCGTTTCGAGGTTTCGAAACGCTTTTTTTATACCAAATCGACGGATAGGGAAGCAGAAATAATTTCCAACAAGTTCAATTCCTTCAAATCACTTTTTCTCTCTACTTCTGTACTAAAAGGTGGTAGCCACTCTTCACAAGACAACAATAAGGACGCTGTATCTACATCTGGTATCTTTGCCATAGGGTTCGACTGTTGCGCCTCAAGCATAGCCATTTGCCAGTCTTTAAATTCAGCCGTAAAATTCAACAAATTTAGACCATCTTTTTTTACCACATCACAGATTGCTTGCGCATACATTTCCTCAGAAGGCTCGTCAATTGGAGTA
>JAYSUZ010000249.1:0-7234 GCA_043718845.1 Cytophagales bacterium | reverse complement strand
AATATCAAAAGAGGGCATATCTATTTTATTTTAAACACTACAAAATTAAGCGTATTTTTTGAAATAATTCTATAAATATACATAAATTAAAAGCCTAAATAAAGCATGCTAAAAATTAACGATTATTTGTTTTTTCATAGAGAAAGGTGTATCTTTAGTATAAGAGGGATGACTATTGTCTCCAAAATAATAATTTATGAACAGGCGCTCTATCTTAATTAACAAGGTACTTACTGGAAATAAATTTCAAACACTATTTAAACAAACTATACAAACCGTAAAATAAAAATAGCATGAGTTTACAAATAATACATGGCGGAAACGGAAAACCTACTGGAGTTTTTATCCCAATGAACGATTGGGAAATTATGAAAGAAGAGTACCAAAATTTACAAGCATGGGAAGAACCCGATCCAACGAAAGCAGAAATCTTAGCTGAAATAAAAGAAGCTGTGGAAGAAGTCAAAATGATAAAGGCGGGGAAAATAAAAGCTAAATCGTTAAAGGAATTATTGGATGAGTTATAAAATTGTCCCAACCCATACTTTTGACAGAGCGCTCAGAAGGCTTTTTAAAAAGCACCGTTCTATCAAAGCAGATGTTTACGAACTTGGCGAACAACTAGAAGAAAACCCAAATATGGGCGATGAAGTAATTGAACATTGCTACAAAATACGTATGGCTATTTCTAGCAAAAATAAAGGCAAGAGTGGCGGTGCTAGAGTGATAACCTATGTGTATGTTGCCCAAGAAACCGTCTTCTTACTCTCCATCTACGACAAAGGAGAACAAGAAGATATCAGTAACCACGAACTCAAAGAATTGATTGAAGCGCTTGGGCTATAAGAATAAAAAGCCTGGTCAATCTATCCTTAAATGGTCATGGTAAGGTAATAGAGGTTTCCTGTATAGGTTTTATATTTTTCTGACATAGAAAATGTTGACAAAAATAAAACGAATTTAGGAGTATATCAAAAGAGTGTCTTTTTATGATATACTCGGAAGTTTTCTTCCTAAAAGACACGGGCTAGGATGTCTGCGCCAACAATTTTGTATAGCTTTAAAGTGCTTTATTTATGAATCATTATTTAGTAATATTGCTTTATCAATAAAGCAATTTATGCAGTTTTTATATCAGAAATCGAATCTATTTGATTTTTTTTCATTACGCCTTTTTAATTTTAATGCCAAAAAATAAGCAAACATTAATTTAAGTATATTTTAATGTTTATTAGTAATTGTTTACTACTTTTGAGGTCATACAATAAACCAAACATTAAATAAATCATAAATTAATGCCAAATATGGTCTATCCCATTAATCCTAATAGAGAAGCACCTTGGAATAATTTACCATCACTGCCCATCGATGAAGAATTGTACCGAACACCAGAGGTATTGGAGCAACTCGGCGAAGCAAAGGCCGCTTTGGGGCGTTTACAAGGAAGAAGTATCGCTATTCCGAACCAAGGTTTATTAATCAATACCATAAGCTTACAAGAAGCTAAAGCGTCAAGTGCCATTGAAAATATTTTTACCACGGACGATGAACTTTACAAAGCGTTTAGTGAAAATACAATAGAACAGATACAGGGCGCTCCAAAAGAAATTTTACGTTACAGAGAAGCGTTATGGGACGGTTTTAATTATTTAAAAAATTCACAAAATTTTGATAAGGAGTATTTTATAAGGTTATATAGAGAAGTAAAACAAGTTTCCGATGGTATTCGCCCCGAATTTGCTCCTATAACGATAAAACAAGGAGGTTCTGGTTTTAATGCTGGCAGAGTGGTCTATACACCTCCTAGAGGAAACGGAGTAGTGGAAGCCAAACTTGATAATCTAATTCATTTCATAAACGATGACGAGCAGTTTAAAATAGATGCCTTATTAAAAATGGCCATTGCTCATTATCAATACGAAGCAATATACCCTTTTAGAGATGGAAATGGTAGAACAGGTCGAATATTCAACATCCATTTACTGGTACAAAAAGGTTTACTAGACTTACCAATCTTATTTTTAAGTAGATACATTATGGATCATAAAGAGGAATATTATAGCCGATTGGCAGGTGTATCTCAACGTGGAGATTGGAAAGAATGGTTGCTTTTTATGCTAAAAGCGGTCGCGTCAACATCAAACCTTACTTACCAAAAAATCAATGATATCATTGAAATAAAGGAGGCTATAAGTAAAGAAATTGAAAAAAATACAAGCTTCCGAAAAGTAGAGCAATTAGTACAAAATATATTTACTCAACCGTTTACTAAGGTTAAACATTTGGTAGATACAAACCTGTATGCAGAAAATACAGCAAGAAATTATTTGAATAAACTTTCCGAAATGGGAGTATTAGAAAAGAAAACTATCAATGGACATTTTTATTATTTGAATTCGGAATTGAATAGGATATTATCCGAATAAAGCTACTGAAGTGACGTATATTCAACAGAAAGAAACTCATACTCCTTTCTTGCAGCGACTCCGATAGTAGTAAGTGGTACAACAATAATTATCGCCTAGAAATAGCATTCAAAATAACCGAAGTAGTTCAGCCAGAATTGCTAGGTAAATTTATAGGACAGACAGCGCGTTGGCTTTAGAATATAACAGCCTCGAAACTTAATATTTTAATACCGTCAAGGTTTGTTGAGTTGAATTTTCAACAGTCACTTTGATCAAATAAATACCTTGAGGATACGCTGTCAAATCCAATTCTTGGGCTTCGGTTAGTTCCGTTGTAGTATATATTTCTTTACCTATATAATTTAAAATGGATACGTTAGAAATAGTCCCAGAACACGAAATATTAAATTTCCCTTGCGTAGGATTGGGGTGAATAGAAACAACCGATTGCGTATAAACTTCTTTGATATCCGTAGGCAGTGTGCATGGCGATACAAAAGCCTTTCCGGGAGAACCGCCATTGCAACCTGCAAACCAATTTGTGGCAGCATTAATAGGTAAATTTGAATCTCTAAGTTCAAGTGTTTTACTTGTACCATCAGCATCTTCTGTCCATGGTGCTACATCGTCATATACCATTATCGCTATTACATTATCGTTATAGTCATACAAACGAATAGCGTCACCAGAATTTCCTAAGCTAAAATCAAAATTAGATAAGTGTGCAATAGTAGGATATTGAGCTGTAAATTTCAAATCGTCTTTTACAACTACTAAACGGGTATTTGCATTCAAAATAGTAGCCGAAGGAAATGTATAACGGTGAAAATTTTCTTCGTCCATAAAATACCAGCCAGACATATCCGCCGATTTTGTTTTTGAATAATTCCAAAATTCAACCCAATCTTCCGCATCTTTCGTACTTGCTGAATTATAATTAATTTCAGAAATAGTCACCGCATTTGTAAATGTATTGGTTACAAAATTTGCATTAAATGTAGCAGACGATGTTAACGTATCTAAAAATAATTTATTTGTCAACGAAGACAACAAACTGTTGTAAGTCCAATTATTAAAGGTATAACCAGGATTTGCAATAGCCTCAATAGCTACAGGAATACCATCAAAATAAATTCCTGTCCATGGATAGACCGAAGGTTTTACCGTACTAATCTTAATCTTACCAGCACCTACAGGAGCTACATCTAGCGTAATGGTCACTTCTTTTGGCAAATTAAAATTCGACAAAATATGCCCTCTCACATTAGTAGAGCGGGCTGCCAATTCGCTAAGCATGGTTTGATGTGCATTGTCAAACGTTGCCATTTGGCCGGACACATCAAAAGGATTGCCCCAACGCTCAAAGGTTTTGGGTAATTCTGGTTTAGTTTCGTCATATCGGCTATTCGCAATTTTGTGCAGCGAATCTACCAGCCAATTCGTATTCATTAAATCTGCAAAACGGTTTATAAAATTATCTTTAAAAGTAGTATTGTTTATACTCTTTTGCCAAATACCGAGATAGGGAAAACTCGTAGAATAATTTTTCATGAAATCGATATGATCAAAACTACTATTCTGCCAACCATTCGGCTCAAGCGACCATTCTAAATCTATAATTCCAAAACGCCATTTATGTTTCGTCTGAGGGCCGCTAAATATTTTAATATTATTATAGGGCCAATCGGTATTGCCTATCCAAGACTGCATACAGATATAGTCTATATAATTGGGCAAATCAAACCGTAGTGCTGCATCGTCCCAATAACTACTGCTGTTAGTAGACAAATTCGTTAATGCATTATAATCTTTATTAAATTTCGATACAGGATCTACTCCTTCTATGCCTCTAAGCACACCACCATAGAAATAAGAGGCTCCTAATAATTCTAAAGAGTCATTATCTATTCCATAATTTTGTAAAAAATAATCGGCATCTTGTTTTTCACGCAATTCGTACCAACCCCAATATTGTCCATTAAGATATACTTGTACCGCCGTATACTCTGAATAGGGAATATCCGTACCGTAAGCCATACACTTTGTTTCGATAGCATCTTTGCAAGGGTAATACAAATATTGATTAGAACCGTTTCTTAAATAAAAAGTTTCGTATTCTTTACGGTTAGGCCTAAAAGGTTGAAGTGGATATTTTAATGCTCCGTCTCCTAGTGTTCCATTTCCTGGCTCTACTCTAAACGAACGCTGAGGTTGAGAGCGGCTTCCACCTGCGCCGCCATCGATCTTCAATCCTGCTCGCTGTTCGAAGGCCAATACATGTGTAGAGGGTTCAAAATATTCAATATAACAAGGCTTTTTCCAATCGCTGGTATAGTTATCATAAATTCCTGTTGGTCCATATAGATTTACATCGTCTGTAGTGATGCACATAATACCAGCATTGGTAGGAACTTCATTAATAAAATAAGAATTGACTACCGACTCACTTGGCAATTTCCCTGTCGTACTAAACGATTTTACAATAAGTACAGCACTTGAACTTAATGTAAAAGGAACTGTATAAAGAGTAGCACTCGTCGTTGGTGTTTGACCGTCTAAGGTATAATAGATTTGGGCAGTAGCAGCACTCGTTGTGATTGAAATTAAGATAGCAGAAGGATAAAAACCTGGCACTTTATCTACGATAGGATTTGGCTCAAAGCCATTAGTATACGCTGTCTGCAAATTGTTGGTAGCATTGGGTGTAGCCGTAGTAAATAGTCCATTTGTAGCTGCCCCATCTTGCGTTCTTCCATAACTAGCATCCAACGGTAATTTGCCTGGCACCACCAAACTATCGTCTATGATTCCCGCACCATGACTGAGGTATATCGTTTCCCCTTTTTCAGCTATTTTAAAATTAGTATGTAAATTAGAGGAAGCCGCAATCGTAAACCATGAGGGAGGAGACGAAAATAAAATGGTTGTATTTTCGATTCCGAAAGACAAAAATCCACGAGACGTAATATCCGAAGAGGCTAAACTTTGGTTCATCACATGAATAGCAAGTACATTGTTTCCTTGTTTCCATACCGATTTCACAAGATCCATATCCAATCTATATTCTTCAGGGTTTAGCAATTGGTACATCAATGCTTCGTGTCCATTATCTGCCGTTGTATTCCATGTAGGATTTCCTGAACAGTTCGATCGTGCTATCTCTTGTCCATTCAAATAAGCTATAAACCCATCGTCATAATCCATGTGAAGCACGGCTCCATTGATAATTGAAGTATCTGAAATTGAAAATATTTTTCTAGAATATACACTAATATTCGTATTGGAAAACGTCGTATTGTCGTCTCCATCTCCAAAACCAAACCCTCCTTGACCTGATGACCATGTAGAAGCATCAAATCCTACTGTTGTCCAACTGCTAGAAGTACCAGCCGTAGGGTTGGTCCATTGCCAAGTATCGTTATCGTTTACCGCTGTTTCCCAATGATTAATAACATTGCTTGCGGTATACTTTCCTGAAGCGAATACAAGCATCCATTGATTTTGAGCAATGGTAATACTTGGAAAAGTCCATTTAGTCAACTCCGACTTCGAGTCACTTAGAAAATAACCTGTCATAGTTTGCGCTGTTCCTGTATTGTACAATTCCAACCAATCGGGAAAATCGTTATCGGTATCTGCTAGTTGTGTATAGTTGCGGTTCGAACCTTCGTTGAATACTACTTGGCTACGGCTAATCGTAGACATAAAAAGCGAAACTGAAATTAATAATAAGTATCTCATTTTTTGAAATTTTGAGTGTATAAATCGGCTGCTATCAAGTGTACAAATGGAGACAACACTCAATCCTATCTAAAGATACTATTATAAAATGTACTAAACACTATAAAAATAGTAAATTTTCAAGAAAAATTAAATGGAAAAACGCTCAAAAATAGTACTTTTACACAATGGAACATCAGGATTCAAAACCACCCCGCCGTATACGCTATAAAGGTACTCATCCAAAATCTTTTAAGGACAAATACAAAGAACTTGATCCTGAAAAATATACTGAAAATATTGAAAAGGTAATCCAGAAAGGAGGTACTCCTGCAGGTATGCACCGTTCTATCTGTGTAACAGAGATTCTCGAATTCCTTAAAATAACACCCGGACAAATAGGATTAGATGCAACACTGGGCTATGGTGGACATAGTTTGGAAATGCTCAAATGTTTGGCTCCAGGAGGAATTCTATACGCTACAGATGTAGATCCTTATGAACTTCCAAAAACTCAAGACCGACTGGCAGCATTGGGATATGGACCAGAAGTATTAAAAATAAAAAAAATGAATTTTTCAGGCGTTGACCAAATCGCTGCAGAGGCTGGTCCTCTAAATTTTATTTTGGCAGACTTAGGCGTCTCTTCCATGCAAATAGATAATCCCGAAAGAGGGTTTTCATTGAAAACAGATGGCCCGCTGGACTTAAGACTTAACCCTAGAAGTGGAAAGTCTGCTGCGGTGCTCTTGAAAAATATAACACAACAAGAATTAGAAAATTTGTTCATCGAAAATTCAGACGAACCCTTTTCCAAAGCAATTGCTAAAGCGGTTATAGCAAAAAGGGCTACAGGAACTGCTATAACTACAACCGCTCAATTGAAGGAACTAATAAAAGAAGCATTGGACTTTTTACCAAAAGACAAACGAATGGAAAGTATTAAAAAAACTTGCCAACGCTGTTTTCAAGCCTTACGGATTGAAGTGAATAATGAATTTGGAGTATTGGAAAAATTTCTGGAAAAACTGCCTTCCTGTCTTGTTTCCGGTGGGCGGGTTGCAATACTTTCATTTCATTCGGGAGAAGACCGACGAGTTAAAAAA
>JAYSUZ010000248.1:0-3298 GCA_043718845.1 Cytophagales bacterium | reverse complement strand
GCATCAATTACTACGCCATCAAGTCCTACTTCAGGCGTTACCGGTATAGCCGTTGGAGCTGCTACGTTACGTTGGACAATAAGCAATGCGCCTTGTACTGCTACCTCCGACGATATAATCATAACAAGAATTGCTTCACCAACTTTGTCCAATGCAGGTATAGATCAAAGTGTTTGTGGAGGAACTGCAACGTTAGCAGGGAATACTCCATCGATAGGAACAGGAAGCTGGTCTGTCGTTTCTGGTACCGCTACCTTTGGATTAGCAAGTAGTCCTAACTCTTCTGTTTCGATAACCGTAGGAACGGCTGCGATAGTAAGATGGACAATTTCAAATGCTGGTTGTACAGCGTCGTTGGATGAAGTAGAAGTATCTACATTTGCTATTCCTACAGCAGCAACTGCTGGTATTGATCAATCGGTATGTGCTGCTTCAACGACTTTAGCGGGAAATACACCACTAATAGGAACAGGAGCATGGTCTATATTGACTGGAACGGCTACATTAAATAATGCATCCAATCCTACTTCTGTATTATCTGGATTAATGGTCGGTACGATTTCTCTATCGTGGACAATAAGCAACGGAAGTTGTCCAAGTTCTACCGATTTAGTTACAATAAATGTAACAGGCGGTATTTCTACGGCAAATGCGGGTATTGATCAATCGATAAATGCTCCTTTAAGTTCGACTGTTTTAGCAGCAAATACTCCTACTTTAGGTATTGGCGCATGGACAGTAGTATCAGGGACTGCAACGATTACTACACCATCAAGCCCTAGTTCTGCTGTAACGGGACTTCTTTCAGGAAGCGCTGTATTACGTTGGACAATTTCCAATACAGGTTGTACATCCTCTACCGACGATGTTGAACTAAAAGTATACAGCATTCCAGCTACTAAACTAATTTCAGGCTCTACAACTCCTACAGAAGGCTCTACAGTAGTATATTCCGTATCACCTCCCTCTGACGGTTCAACATATTCTTGGATTTTGCCTCCTGGTACTACGATCATTTCTGCTACACCTGACAACAGTGCCATCACCGTTTTGGTTGGCCCTACAAGTGGAGATATTCAACTGACAGAAACGAATCCTGCGGGTTCTACGGTTTCAACATTGCCAATTGTAGTAAGTACTCCAACAGGTAATAATACAGCAGTAGAAATCGATTCTTATAGCGCATATCCATTGCCTTTTGAAGAAACAACCGTAATTAGAATTAATAGTGGAACAGATGTTTCTGTAAAAATAAAAGTTATGGATTCTAAAGGAATACTAATTTATTCGGGTAGTGATTATTTTACAAATCAGAATATAATAGTAGGAAAAGATTTTGCTATAGGTGTTTATTATGTAGAAGTTTCTTATTCTAATAAATTACAACTAATTAAATTAGTGAAATTATAAGCAATCGAAAAAAATAGTAGGAGAGGTGTAGTTAAGAAATTGACTATACCTCTTTTTTTACTTATTTAGGAATAGTATTTTTTATTTTTACATATTCCTGTTTAGATTTATATTGAAATTGATTGGACTTTTTATTTATTGATTTCATAGAGTTGTACACTTTATGAATCTTGGAAGGCATTTTGTAAAAACAATTAAGTTCGATTTCTCTTAGTATTAGTGCTCTTTTTTTCTTCTTTAATCTATTTGATCGAATCGTTAGAAATAATATTTCAGAGAGACTTTTATCTATTATTGATAATTGACCAGACGTTTTATCGAGGTACACAGAAGAGATTCCGATACTGTCCACTAGCAAAAACAACCATTTTTTTCTATCTTTAATAGCATATAAAGTGTACCTATAGCCTTGTACTGTTTTTTCATTCCTACTCGGTTGTATCTTTCGGAGCGCTATTATCGTTTCTTTAGCAGAAGTATCCTCTGTGTTATTTTTAAATTCATGCGCTTTTGTTGTGCTGAAAGATACTAAAATACAGGCAATTGTTAATACTGAAATTTTATTCATAAGAAAAGGGGATTTTGAAGTATATTTAATAATAAAAAGCTTTTTTTTGTTTGAAAATGATGTTTGGTAAAAATAAATTTGATTTTAATTAAAAATAGATTTCCTTTGTGCAAAGTAAAATGTTTTTAATCGATTTTTAATTATTTGATTAAGATATTTTTTAAGTTAAAGATTTTAGCAAAGGTTTTTAATTTTTCATTGTAATGGATAACGTAACAAAGAGAAGATTTCTTTATTTGATAGGACTGTTGTATTTAATTCTTCCCAGCGCTTCTATAAGGGCACAGGAGGAGTTGAAATCACTATTAGATAAAGTTGTAGTAACTAAAATAGAGCAGGCAAAAACACAAAAAGAGCTACAACTCCGACGTATTAATAATCTAAAAGTAGACTCTGCAGCTTTAGTATTCATAGTAGATACCTCTTTAAAAATACAGAAAAAAATAGAAGAAGATCCAATAATTGTTTTTGACACTGTTTTATTTAAGAGTAGAAATCAAGGTGTTAAAAATAGAAAACCAAATGATTTAGCAACTAATGAAGAGGGCTGGCAACGAAGCCTTCTTCTTACCCATACCAATGTTTATAAAAAAGAACATAAACTAGACAGTACCAAAATGGTAGTGGGCTGGCATCCTTATTGGATGGGAACAGCCTATAAAAGTTATAATTTTTCATTGCTCTCTGCTGTGGCGTATTCTTCTTATGAACTAAACCCCTCTACAGGTTATTACACAACGATACACGACTGGCGTACTACCAAATTAGTTGATTCGGCAAAGGCACATGGTTGCAAAGTACTTTTAAGCGTCACTAATTTTGGCATTAAAAATAATGCACAATTTTTGGCCAACCTTTCGGCTCAACGTACTTTTATTAAAACGCTTATTACGCTTCTAAGAGAACGGAATGCTGACGGTGTAAATATTGATTTTGAAGGCATTCCTCCTGCTGCCAAAAACAATCTTACTAATTTTATTATAGATCTTTCTTCCAGTATGCGTTCAACGAAAAAAGATTATTTAATTACAATTGCACTGCCCGCTATAGATTTTGAATATGTATACGAAGTAAATGTATTAAATAAATACGTAGATCTTTTTATTATTATGGGGTATGAATTTTACGGACAAAACAGTCCGGTTGCGGGTCCGGTAGCACCTCTTAGCAGTGGTAAAACATGGTGGCCTTACAACCTTGAAAAAGCCGTAGACGAATACCTCGTATCCGGAGTTTCATTGTCCAAACTTATTCTCGGATTACCTTATTATGGTGCAGAGTGGCAAACCAAAGATTTGAAATTTCCGTCTAAAGTAGAAA
>JAYSUZ010000247.1:0-19469 GCA_043718845.1 Cytophagales bacterium | reverse complement strand
TCTTTTTGAGCAAAATCGGTGATACCAATAAGAGCAGTAGTACCTTCTACTTTTATCCATTCATGGTCTTTGGAATATTTTAGTTCGGATGGGAAATTCATAATTACGTTAACGATTAAATTCAACGCTAAATACGGATTTTTTTATCAATTTTACAATTATTGAGTACATAAATCAAGCCGTCCTATACGCTCCAATATTCCTGCAAAATAACCTCCTTAGAATAATAAGAAGTACATTGTTTCTTTATCAAACATATATTTTGTTAATTTACACTACCATTAGTAAATAAAAAAGGTCTTCTGAAGGCGCTAAAGTGAAAAACATTCGACACCTAATTTTTTTAAAAGACGTCCTTCTTCTTACGCTGTCCGCTTTTGGTGGTCCACAGGCACACCTTGCGCTGTTTCACAAAATTCTTGTAAAAAAACGGGCTTATCTCTCCGAAGAAGAACTTATAGACCTCAACTCTTTTTGCCAACTACTTCCAGGCCCAGCTTCTACTCAAACACTTACCGCTGTAGGCTACAAAATGGGCGGCTCTTGGCTCGCATTTCTTACACTTTTAGTCTGGATATTACCGGCTTGTACCTTCATGACGTTTGCCGCTGTAGGCATGAATTATTGGCTAGACCAAAATACATTGTTAAAAATTACAAAATACATACAACCCATGGCCGTTGGATTTGTACTCTATGCCGCTTACCGCATAAGCTTAATGGTGATCAACACAACCTCTAGTTACATTATATTTGTGATTGCAGCCGTATTTTGTTTTTTCATTCCTTCTCCTGCCATCTTTCCTATCGTCCTATTAATGGGCGGACTTGTGACCTCCTTCCAATGGCGAAAACAATCCATTAAAAAGAAAAAAACACCGTGGACTATAAAATGGGGAAACCTGATTTTATTTTCAAGTATCTTCATTGGCTCTGCAATTATAGGACGACTCGCCTTTTTATATGTGCCTGAATATTCCTTGCCTTTCCGTCTTTTCGAAAATTTTTACAGAAATGGCAGTTTATTATTTGGTGGTGGAGAGGCACTTAGTGCCTATTTTATAAAGGAATTTGTAGAATTTAAGGAATTATTAACCATAAACCAACTTTTAACAGGTTTTGCCATTCAAAAAACATTGCCAGGTCCTTTATTTGCATTCAGTTCTTATATAGGAGCCATGGCGATGGTCAAAGAAATGGAATTCTTTGGACTGCCTGGCTTATTTTTAGGTGGCGCCATTGGCGCTATTGGTATATTTCTACCAGGCACTATACTTATCTTCTTCCTTATTCCTGTATGGGAAAAATTAAAACAAAACCGTGTGGTGAAGGCCTCTTTAGAAGGTATAAACGCTTCCAGTGCAGGACTCGTAACCGCTACCGCGCTTACACTTTTTTGGCCTATATTGGATTTTGCACCACAAATGGCACTCCTAAACAGCCTAATTATAACAGGAACCGTAACAATCCTTATTTTTACAAAGATCCCCCCTCCTTATATAATACTAGGAGGCCTACTTGCAGGACTTCTAATTTGACGGAAGGGTGTTAGCCTTTCTTTTATGCTGCAATTTTTGATTTAACTTCCAACTAAGCCACGCCGAGCCCGCACCTATAAGCATACCTGCTGCCACATCGGAAGGATAATGAACACCCAAATAGAGGCGACTATACCCTACAGCACTTGCCCAAGTATAGGCTGGGACTACTACATACCACTTTGGGAAATTCAGACTCAGTGCGGTAGCCGTTTCGAACGCCGCAGTAGTATGCCCTGACGGAAAAGAAGGTGAATCTTCCGTCACTTTCGGTGTTATAAAACTATACGTCTCATAAGGTCTTGGCCTATTTACCGTATGCTTTAGCACCCACACCAACGACATAGAAAGCCCTAGTCCTGCCACCATTTGATAGGATTTATAACGCAAGGTTTTATCCTTTTTTAAAACCGATACCGAAAATATCGAAACAGGTGCCGCAACGCTGACAATGTAAGAGGATGCCGAAATTCCTTTGTACAGATTCGTACCAAACGGATTGTTATAGGCGCTATTTATAGCATCCAATAGCTTAATATCCAGATTTTGCGCCTCCAATGATTGACTCGAAAGTATCAAAAGATACAGCATTATTTTTTTCATATAGGATGAATTTATAACTTACCAACGTATAAAAATAATTTTATGATAACTAATTTACTAAAATCTGCATTGGGCCGCTTCCGCATAGTGGCTTTCTTGGAAGGTGTTTCGTTCCTTATCCTCCTTTTTATTGCCATGCCGCTGAAATACTTCGCAGGGCAACCCTGGGCTGTAAAACAAGTAGGAATGGCTCATGGCGTACTGTTCGTACTTTATTTAGTTGCGTTGGCACACGTTATGTATACCCTAAAATGGTCTATATGGAAAGGACTCGTGGCTGTATTCGCCTCTTTTATTCCATTCGGTACATTTATTTTGGATTCTAAATTATTGAAAGACAAAAACACTTCTCGCCAGTAATTGCCTGAAATTTAAGATAAAAGTATAAAAATGTACCCCTGCTGTAGCCTTAAAAAGAAGCACTCCTTACACCATATCAACCTAATGTTCAAAATTTATTCATAACCGTTGTTTTTTTCTGTTAAAATATTCTATAATTTAGCAACATCGTATTAAACTTATTATTTTATGGCTCTTATTAGTATCGTACTTATCGTTGTCGGTTTTCTTCTTTCTGTTTATGCAGGAGTTGTACTTTCGTTATCAAATAAAATGAGAACTCCGTCTGGCGAGTTGAATCAAGCTAAAATTACACTGTTTGGTATTTTAATGGCATTGTCTGCTATTTTGGTAATGGCGGGAGTTATTGGGTATTACTTCTTGAGAGGCAATATGCCTTATTACATGAACTAAGAAACAACAAAATCTACTAAAAAAGGCTATACAATTATATTGTATAGCCTTTTTTAGTTACCGGGAATTGAATCTTTAATACCCCAAACCGCTATAAAACAAAAAAGTCTTAGCGATTTGCTAAGACTTTTTGCTCCCCCTCTTGGGCTCGAACCAAGGACCCCATGATTAACAGTCATGTGCTCTAACCAGCTGAGCTAAGGAGGAATACTCCCTAATTTGGAGTGCAAAAATACGTTATAGATTTAAATTATGCAAACATTTTATAGAATTTAATTGAAAATATTTATTTTAAAATAACACTTTTATTTAACAAGCTTAAAACCAAAGATTAAAAACTACAACGCTCTTTCTACTCACAAAAAAATCCTCTACTAGCCCTTTATTTCACGCCTAGCAAAATCTTAATTTTAGGGGTAATAAAAAAAATATTCCAAAATTGGAAAATTATAAGGATAACCTATAATTTTACGGAACCAATAACGTTGTTTTTTTGTCACGATTAAAATACAAAACCATGAACACAAGAAAATTAGTTTTAGTAGCACTTCTATCTTCTTTTATTGGAGGAGCATTTGCGTTAATAGGTTATAAAACAATATTTTACGATAAAAAATACCAAAGTATCTCAGAAAATCAAGGAAACTACGAGCTGTCAAATTTCATTACAGACAGCGATACTGCACAATCAATAGTACCTGAAGGTCTTAACTTTATATATGCCGCCAACAGAACCACTCCTGCTGTAGTACATATCAAAACCATGTACGAGGTAGCGAGCGCAGGAGGGAGCAGCAATCAGAATCAAGAAATGGACGAGCTCTTTAAAGATTTCTTTGGAGAAAGCACTCCCCACGGAAACGCCCCTCAAAGAGGTCAAGAAGCTTCTGGATCAGGTGTTATTCTAACCGAAGACGGTTATATAGTGACCAATAATCATGTGGTAGACAATGCCGCAAAAATCATAGTAGTACTGAATGATAAGCGCAGTTATACTGCCACACTTATAGGGGTAGACCCCACTACAGACTTGGCACTCCTTAAAATTGACGAAACAAAACTTCCTTTTGTGAAATACGGCAATTCCGACAATACAAAAGTAGGCGAATGGGTGTTGGCGGTAGGAAATCCATTCAACCTTACCTCTACCGTAACAGCGGGTATCGTAAGTGCAAAAGCTCGAAACATCAACATCCTCCGCGACAAAGATAATCTGGCCATCGAATCCTTTATTCAAACCGATGCCGCAGTGAACCCTGGAAACAGCGGAGGGGCACTTGTAGACTTGAAAGGTAATTTGATTGGAATCAACACCGCTATCGCTACGCCATCGGGCACTTTTGCAGGATATTCCTTTGCCGTACCCGTCACGTTGGTAAAAAAAGTTATGGACGACCTCTTAAAATATGGTCAAGTACAAAGAGCATTACTTGGTGTCCAGATTCAGGATGTAACAGCAGAACTAGCCAAGGAAAAGGGAATCTCCAGCGTGAGTGGAGTGTACATAGGTGCTGTAAATACTGGTAGTGCAGCAGAGGCCGCAGGTCTACTAAGCGGCGATGTAATCAAAAAAATAAATAATGCAGACGTCAATTCATCGTCCGAACTGCAAGAGCAAATAGCACGCTACCGCCCGGGCGACAAAGTTTCTGTTACTTATGAAAGAAATGGCAGTGTTAAGATTTCCGAAATAATACTCAAAAATAAAATGGGCGATACAAAACTCGTAAAACTTGAACCCGGAGCCACAAAAAGTATATTAGGAGCAACATTAGCAATAGCACCAAAGGAGGAACTCGCCAAATTGAAACTTGAAAACGGCGTAAAGGTAACGAAGGTAAACGACGGAAAATTTAAAGACGCAGGCGTAAAAGATGGATTTATAATCATTTCTGTAGACAAAAAGAAAGTTACAACTGCTGAAGAAATTATCAACCTAATAGAAAACAGCCAAGATGGCGGCGTACTTTTAGAAGGCATATACCCTAACGGGACTAAAAAATATTATGGATTAGGATAAAATATCACTAATTTTAGAAAGATATTCTTATGTATGCGCACTAAAATTTTAACTATCTTCTTTCTACTTCTCGCAATAGGATTTAAAAATGCTGATGCTCAAGAAGCTACAGATTACAGTACCGAAAATATATTCGGCATAAATCTTAATACGAATGGCGGTCTAATAGGCGGTCTAATGTACCGCCATTCCAAAGAAATCAAAAATGGCAGATATTTAAATCTTGGTGTAGAACTCGTAAATGTAAAGCATCCCAATGAAGTTCGGTTTTCCAGTAGCTCAAATGGCAATGTATATGTATTCGGCAAGAAAAATTACATGTTTGCACTCCGCCCGCAAATAGGTTATGAATTTGTCTTATTTACCAAAGGCAAAGAAGACGGAATACAAGTAGATGCTATTTTTAATGCAGGGCCAAGTATTTGTATCAAAAAACCTTACTATATCCAATATTTAGAAGGAAATATAATAAACATAATTCCATACCAAGCATCGCTAGACGATGCAAGCATAATTGGTTCTGGAGGATTCTTTCATGGATTTGACAAAATTAAATTTGTACCCGGAATACACTGTAAAACAGGCATTAGCTTCGAATTTAGCGGATCCGGTGGCGGCATTTCAGGCGTTGAAATAGGCAGTTTATTAGAAGCATTTCCCCAAACAATTGACATCCTAGATGTTTCGGATGCCTATCCAACGTACAACAGATGGCTCTTCTCGTCCTTGTACTTGACTATATTTTTCGGAAGTAGGCAATGATCTGAATATAAAACCTTTTAAAACTCACTTTTTCTATATAAATTTACATAATAGACCTATTGGTTTTTAAAATAATAAAAATGAAACTATTTATATTGTTAATCTCACTATTGATAACAGGTATTTCCTCTTCTAATGCAGAAAAGAATATGAACCTCTCGTCTTTAAACGTAGGAGACAAAGCACCTGACTTTATTATTACAAATCCTGAAGGAAAAACAATCAGCCTACATTCCTTAAAAGGCAAACTTGTACTACTCGACTTTTGGGCTTCTTGGTGCCAACCATGCAGAATGGCTAACGTAGAAATAGTACCTCTATACCATAAATACAATCCGCTGGGCTTTGAGATTTTTAGTGTTTCCTTAGACGACAAAAAAGACCATTGGCTAAATGCAATAAAAAGCGATAAACTCATTTGGCCCAATCACGGAAGTGAATTAAAGGGATATGAAAGTAAAATAGCAGATTTATACCATGTTGAAGGACTCCCTTCCACTTTTCTTATTGATGAAAATGGAATTATAATTGAAAAAGGGATTGACGACTATGAATTGGAAGTAGCTTTGCATAAAATATATTTTGAACAAGTAAATTTTTACCCGATAGAAGCTAATTCAAAATTATTTTTCACCAACGAAACGAAATATCAAATCGAAGACATCTCTGGAAAAGTCCTTTCCAAAGGAAAAGCCCTAGAAGTAGACATCTCTGGACTTTCTGCGGGAGACTATATCGTAAAATACGACAAAAAAACATCCAAATTTAGTAAGAAAAAATCAACAGAACTCCCTCCTACCTTTTACCCCTTGAGAGCCGACGACAGAATCACAATTTCCAGAAAAACGGCTTACGAAATCTATAGCCAAAGAGGTAAATTAGAAAAAAGAGGAAATGACCTTGTAGTAGATGTAAGTACTCTTAAACCAGGGTTGTATTTCATCAGCCTTGACGGAAATGTAAGCAGTTTTCATAAAAAATAGGTGTCCTTAACAATACATATTTTATAGCACCTTATGCTCCTTTAATGCTGCAATAATATCCAGCACCTTTATATTTGCTCCCTTCACAAGGATTCTAGCCTTCGAATAATACCCAACCCGTTCTTCGTATTTTTGTTCCAGAAAAAGCAGCACCTCCTCGTCCGTTTTACCTTCCAACATTGGCCTCTGCTGGCTTCGTTGACCTATCAAGCGTTGGTATAAATCTTCGACAGGTACATTTATAAAAATAGTAGTGCCCATCCTATTCATGTACTCCATATTATCGAAAAAGCAAGGCATTCCTCCTCCCGTAGAAATTAGCTGATTGTCGTTAACCGAAAACTGATGTAAAATTTGCTGCTCTAGTTTCCTGAAATAAGGCTCTCCTGAATCCTTGAAAATAGCTTCTATCTCCTTCCCTTCAGAAGCTACTATTTCGGCATCTGTATCCACCATTTTGAGTTCTAATAGCACAGACAACTCTCTACCTAGCGTTGATTTTCCCGACCCTGGAAGTCCGATTAGAAAAAGATTCATATAAGAATTGGCTATAGGTTTAAAAATGACTTTTGAGCAATGTAGCGATATAGGTAAAACTCATTGACCACAAGATGCCACTTACAAGCATAAAAATGAAAATACGTTCCTTCGTTTCTCCAAATGCATTGGCAATCATGGCGCCTCCTATAGGAGAAAATAAAATAGGCGTAAGAAAGGCAACACCTACTAACCCAAATCTATTCCAAATCTCAATTTTTCGCCGATTGCCCTTTGTAAATAATTTTTGATTTTTATAAAATGTCTTTACTACCCATTCATGAAAAATCTTTCCTAGGAATGAAGTGAATAAAACGATACTTGTCATCATACCTGCCACGGTAAGAGCCGCCGTAACGAGAAAAGGCAACTTAAACCCTGTTCCTGCCCCTAACCCAAGAATGAATTTGAGCATGCTGAGCCCGAAAACAATTAAATACTTATAAAGATCTTCCCACATAATAGTTGCAAATATACCATTTCAATAGATAAACAACGATTAAATTATTGTTATAGTTTGATAGAATAAAAAGATTTAGGAAAATCTTATTTAAATACAATTTTCCTTAGATTGTATAAATTTTAAAACTCTAAAAATGAAAATATATATATTCTGCCTACTCAGTCTATTTGCGATCCCTTTTAATGCCTATACTCAAAGTAATTACATCCCCTTAAACACTGCTTACTACCACACGGTAGATCGTTACGAAATCTTAAACGGCAAATTTTCAGAAACATTTTTTACCTCCGTAAAACAATATACAAGAAAATCTGTTGCCGAATTTATAGACACCTTAGCCAAAGACAGCAGTGCGTTGAAACATATATCGAAAGTAGACCGATTCAACTTCGATTACCTCGCAAACGATAACTGGGAATGGTCTAGCACAGCAAAAAATGACAGCAGAAAACCTATTGCCAAAATATTTTACAAGAAAAAATCAGACCTGTACCACGTCAATACCAAAGAGTTCGACTTGCATGTAAATCCTGTCCTATACGTCTCGGGAGGTTATGAAAAAAATTATGGTGCACTAACTCAAAACACCCGAGGAATAGAGCTTCGAGGAATGATCGATAAAAGAGTGGGCTTTTATACCTTCTTTACAGACAACCAAGCGTTGATGCCCTCTTATGTAAAGGAGTACCGAGCTAAATTTGGTGTTATCCCAGGCGAAGGATTTAACAAAAATTTTAAAACAAACGGTGTCGATTATATTTCGGCAAGAGGGTATATTAATTTTAATGCTACAAAACATATCGCCCTACAATTTGGACATGATAAAAATTTTATTGGAAATGGCTATCGATCACTCATTTTATCGGACAACTCTAGTAGTTATACTTTCTTAAAGATAAATACAAAAGTATGGAAATTAAATTATACAAACTTATTTACAGAAATGAATGCTGGGGCAAAAACAGGCCCAGATACAATACTTCCAAAAAAATACTTAGCTTTTCATCATTTGAGTCTAAATATTACCAAAAGAATAACTATCGGATTGTTTGAAGCCGTTGCATTTGAAGGCCGAGGCAAGGGGCAGGATTCTACCAAACGTGGGCAATTTGATATCGCCTATTCGAATCCAATTATTTTTTACCGATCTATAGAACAGCAATTGGGAAGTGGCGACAATGCCATCTTAGGAATGGATTTTAAATGGAATTTCTTACGCCATTTTTCTATGTATGGACAAATAGTATTGGATGAATTTGTACTAAGTGAAGTAAAAGCTGGAAATGGCTGGTGGGCAAACAAACAAGCGCTACAAGGCGGATTGAAATATATCGACGCCTTCGGATTGAAAAATTTAGACCTGCAAGGAGAACTAAATTATATAAGACCCTATACTTATGCTCACAAAAATAATTACACCAACTTCTCTAACTACAACCAACCCTTAATGCATCCACTAGGTGCAAACGTGGCAGAACTAATCGGTATTGCCCGGTATCAGCCACTTCCTAGACTTAACATTACGGCAAAAGTATTCTACACCAAACTTGGAGCCGATACCGCAAACTCAAATTGGGGGGGGAATGTATTGAAAAATTACACCGACTACGAACAAGAATATGGAAACAAAGTAGGACAGGGTGTTACTACCAATTTAATCTTTACCTCCCTAAACCTTTCTTATATGGCTTTTCACAATATATTTATCGATGGCTACTTCACCGTACGTAACTATAACAGCAGTATTGATGCCTTAGATTCCAAATCCGTGATGACAGGACTTGCCCTTCGATGGTATATCCCTCAAAAAACAAATGAATTTTAATTATAAATACCGCACCCCTACTTGCTTTTTTAAGCAAGAATTTGATTTAATACGACCCCTTTAAAACCAATTTACTTTTATGTTACTAAAAAAAATAAATCGCTCGATTGCAACAGTAGTAGCTGTTCTACTATTTTCTTGCTCAGGAAATAAACTTAAACTCGACGACAAAAATTTTGACGAAGAAATTGAACTTCAACAGAATCTAGTCTTCAATTTCAACAAAGACTTAGTTTCAGACAGCCTTGTGAATGTATGGATGGAGGAGCCTTACATTACCTTTACCCCAGAGGTAAAAGGAAAATTCAAATGGACAGCAAAAGACGAATTGATTTTTTCGCCAGACATCAGCTTTCTCCCTTGTACCGATTACAAAGCAGTGTTGACCGATAAGATTATCAAAAATGCGCCTGAAAAATATACACTGCCGGACGAAATAGACTATGCCTTTCACACCCCTTATCTAAACCTTGTTTCTGCGGGACTCTTCTGGGCAAAAAACGACAACAACAAAAGCATCACCGAGCTGCGTACCGAGTTAGCCTTTAATGCAAAAATAAATCCTGCCGACCTTCGAACTTTACTTCATGTAAAAATTGACGAAAAGGAAGTGGCCTATGTTTTAAACTCCTCCAACACCTCCGATAAGATAATGATTGCGGTACCGGAAACCGCCGCCTCTTTTGATGATAAAACGCTCTCCATATCTATTGCCGCTGGTTTGAAATGCGCTGAAAGCAGCTATATCTCTAAAGAAGAACTGAAATACGAAACCTCAATCCCTTCTAAAGATAAATTTCAGATTGTTTTAGTAGAAGCGCTGTACGAAGAAGAAAAAGGGTACATAAACATTACTACAAATCAACAAGTAGCCGAACAAGCTTTCGAACAACTAATTTCAATTGAGCCAGCATTAGATATAAAAATAGAAACACACGAATCTGGCTTCTATGTTCGGGGTGCGTTTCAATCTGGAAACTCTTATAGAATTTCGATCAACAAACAATTAAAAGGAATCTTCGGCGGTACGATTAAGGAAGACTATCAACAAGACCTTGTTTTTGGAGTACAGGAACCAAACATTAGTTTTGTCAATAAAAAAGGAATTTACCTTACCTCTAAAGGCGAAAAGAATGTAGCGATTAGGATTATCAATGTGCCAGAGGTAACTGTTAAAATTTATAAAATTTATGAGAATAATATTTTACAATTTTTGCGTGCCAATACCTATTCTTATTACGACGATTACGAAAGCGAATACGGTGGCGGTGGGTATTCTAACCTAGAAGAGTTTGGCGATGTGATTTTGGAACGGGAATACCATTCTAAAAGTCTAAAGAAAAGCGGTGGTGCACACCTTTTGGATGTAGACTTTAATAGCTTAAATGCTTTCAAAGGAATCTATGTAGTAACCGTAAGTTCGCAAGAACAGCAATGGATAAAATCTTCTAAAATAATTTCTATTTCCGATATTGGGTTAATTGTAAAAGAATCTGAAAACGACGTTTTTGTATTCGCCAATTCAATTCTTTCTGCCGAAAAACTTTCAGACGTAGAAGTAACATTGATAAGCTCCAACAATCAATCTGTATACAAAGTGACTACAGATGGAGATGGGGTAGCTAAATTTTTGGATGTAAAAAAGAAAGCGCCAGGGTTTAAAATTAAAATGATTACGGCTCAAAGTGGAGAGGATTTTAATTACCTGCATTTTGACGAAACGCGTGTAGAAACTTCTCAATTTGATATTGGTGGTGCGTACAGCAACAGCTCCGGATACGAAGCATTTATTTATGGAGCACGCGAAATTTATCGCCCAGGCGATACGTTAAACATGAATACTATTGTGCGTAACCGTGCGTGGGAACCGTTGAAAAATGCGCCCATAAAAGTGAAACTAATTTTACCTAATGGCAAAGAGTTTGCTGCTAAAAAAGGCATGTTAAACTCAGAAGGTGCTTTTAGTACAGCGTTTATTTTACCTGCTACTACGATTACGGGTTCGTATAACATGGAAGTATATTCGGCCAACGATTTACTCCTAAACTCTAAGTTGATAAGCGTAGAAGAATTTATTCCCGATAGAATAAAAGTGAATACTATTTTAAACAAAGAAGTACTCAAACTTGGCCAACCGTTAGACGTAACCGCTACGGCTCTTAATTTATTTGGTCCTCCTGCCGCAGGAAGAAATTATGAAATAGAGATGACCTTGAAACGAAAATATTTCTCTCCAAAAGGATTTGAAGACTACAACTTCCAGATTAATGCGCTAAAAGAAACTTCCTATCCCAACGAATTGAGACAAGGAAAAACAGACGACAACGGCAATGCCAAAGAAATATTCACCACCCCAGAGAGCTACAAAAACGTGGGAATATTAGACGGCGATATTTATGTTACCGTATTTGACGAATCAGGAAGGCCGGTGCATCAGACCAAATCGTTTGATGTGTTGACCCAAGAAACATTTATTGGGTTGAAATATTTTGATTATTATGTAGATATAAACAAACCGTTGCAAATACCACTAGTAGCGGTAAACAAAGACGGAAAAGCGCTATCCTCTTTTCAAGCACGAATACAAGTAGTACGCTACGATTGGCAAACGGTGATGGAAAAAAACTACAACGGCTATCGTTACGTCTCTCAAAAAAGAGAAGTAATACTGGACGATAAACCTTTTACGATAAGTGGTACAACTACTTTTCACACCTTCCGCCCTACGCAATCGGGTTCGTATGAAGTAAGAGTGAAACTACCCGGCACAGACGCTTATGTAGCACAGGAGTTTTATGCTTATGGTTGGGGTACTACACAAAATTCTTCTTTCGAAGTAGACAACGAAGGAAAAGTGACAATTGAGATGGATAAAGAAAGTTACGAAGTAGGTGATGAAGCAAAAATTTTATTCAAAACGCCTTTTGCTGGAAAACTTTTAGTAACCATAGAACGGGATAAAGTATACGAATATTTCTACTTGGATACCGATAAAAAATCAGCTACCAAAACAATTACAATTAAAGATGAATACCTACCGAACTGCTACATTTCGGCTACACTCATAAAACCTAATGGTGAAAGTTCTATGCCTCTTACGGTAGGACATGGCTACGCAGCATTGATGGCGGAGAAAAAATCCAATAAAATTGAATTGTCTATTACGGCTCCTGAAAAATCAAGGTCAAATACAAAACAAACTATTTGCATAAAAGCAGCAAACGAAAATTCGGATATAGAAGTAACAATAGCCGTGGTAGACGAAGGTATTTTACAATTAAAAAATACCAAAACGCCCGACCCGTATGGATTTTTCTACAGAAGAAAAGCGCTGGAAGTAAGCGCGTATGATATTTACGCAAAATTACTTCCTGAATTATCGGCAAGAAAAAGTAGCGTGGCGGGTGACGGTTATAATATGGAGAAGCGCGCCAACCCACTAAACAACCGTCGTATAAAATTAGTCTCTTTTTGGAGTGGAATTTTAAAGACAAATTCAGATGGAGAGGCTTGTTATACTATAAATATCCCTCAGTTCTCTGGCGATTTGAGAATCATGGCTGTAGCCTACCAAGGAAATTCGTTTGGCTCGGCTACTAAAAATATGAAAGTTGCAGATCCAATAGTAGTAAGCACTTCTCTGCCACGATTCCTAAGCCCTGGCGATACTGCAATGGTGCCGGTAACACTTACCAATACTACTTCAGGCCCCGCAGATGCCACCGCACAACTTAGTGTTACAGGCCCCTTGACGGTGATAGGAGAAACGGCGCAACGGATTTCGATAAAAGCGAATTCAGAACAGGTGGTAAAGTTTAAAGTGTATGCTAAAAAAGAAATGGGCGTTGGCAAAATCACGACCAATGTAACGGCGTTGAACGAAAAATTTAAGGAAGAAACAGAACTAAGTGTTCGTCCGCCTTCATCGCTTATCAAACAAAGTGGTGCGGGACAAATAGGCGCAGGAAGTACGGAAAAAATTGCCCTCACAGCAGATTTTATTCCGTCTTCTATGAGTGGTAAATTATTGGTAAGCCGTTCGCCCATCATCCAATTTGCGGACAACTTAGATTATCTATTAGGCTATCCACACGGCTGTGTAGAGCAAACAGTTTCTCAAGCGTTTCCTCAACTGTATTTTAACGAATTGGTAAAAAGTATAGGCGCAAAACGTAAATCGTTTGAAGATCCGAATTATAATGTGCAGGAAGCTATCCGAAAACTTTCGGCTATGCAGTTGAACAATGGCGCGCTGAGTTACTGGCTAGGAGGCTATGAAGAAAGCTGGTGGGGAACAGTATATGCCGCACATTTTCTGACCGAAGCGAAAAAAGCAGGGTTTGAAGTGAGCAATTCGATGTTAGATAAAATGTATGGGTACTTACAGCAAAAGGTAAAAGAGAAAACGTCGTACGATTATTATTACTATGAAAATTCGACGTATCGTACCAAACAAATTCCAGCCAAAGAAATTTTCTATTCGCTGTACATCCTGTCAACGGTAGGAAGACAAGATTTATCGATTATGAATTATTATAAAGCTAATAAGAATAGTATGGCTTTGGATTCTCGTTACTTACTCGCTTCTACCTACCAAACCCTCGGCGACCAAACGAGTGCAAGGGTGCTGTTGCCGTCTGCGTTTGAGGGCGAAAAATCCATCAATGCTTTTGGGGGAAGCTTTTATTCTTACACCCGAGACATGGCAATATCGCTAAATGCTTTGGTAGAAAGTGATCCAAACAATCCGCAAGTTGGTATATTGGCGCAGCACCTTTCTAAACAAATGAAGGAACAGTATTATCTTTCTACACAAGAAAGAGCGTTTGCCTTTATAGCGCTTGGCAAAATTGCGAAAAAAGCAAATGAAAGTAACGTTACCGCAGAACTAACAGCCGATGGGAAATCGATAGGAAGTTATAAAAGTGGAACACTTGTATTGACAAAAAATCTTGCGGGCAAGAGTATTGAAATTGCAGCCAAGGGAACAGGTAGTCTTTATTACTTCTGGCAAGTAGAAGGTCTGAGCAGCGATGGAAAAGTAAAGGAGGAAGATAATTTTATCCGTGTCCGTAAAACGTTCTACGATAGAAACGGCAGTGTTATTAGCAGAACAACCTTTGATCAAAACGAATTGGTGGTGGTAAAAATAACCATTTCTACAACAGACAATTCTTCGGTAGACAATGTCGTAATCACGGATATTCTTCCTGCAGGTTTTGAAATAGAAAACCCAAGACTCAGCGAAACTGCCGATATGCAATGGATAAAAGACAACGCCGCACCAGCGCATTTCGACATCCGAGACGACCGTATTAATTTATTCACCGATGTAAATGGAAACGTAAAATCGTATTACTACGTAGTGCGTGCCGTATCAAAAGGCAGTTTCATAATGGGCCCTGTAAGCGCCGACGCTATGTACAATGGGGAGTATCATTCGTATAATGGCGCGGGGGTGATTCGGGTGAAGTAGGAGGACTCTATCGTAGATATTGTATATTTTAGTTGCTACTAATAAAGCTTTTGTTGGTAATATGTATCGTATTTTTTATTGCTTTACAATCCCTTAATAAAAATAATTACTATTAAGAAATTGTAAAGCAATAAAAAATATTTTGTAAAAACCTCTAAATAATACTATGAGAAAATCACTCTAATAAGAGGCAAACCCGTTCTGATATATAGTGGAATATTATCTTATCGTATGCTATTTGTTTTCTAAAATCATTCAATCTACCTTTGTTTTGCCAATTAGTAAATGTTGCTAGTAAAATTTACTAATCAGTTTTTTATTTTATACTAAACAATAACCGCCTATTGAAAATGTATACTGAACTTCTCTGAAAATGGCATTATAGTACTGCAATTTAATTGCAACAACTCATGCAAGTTATTTGCGTTTTTTCTCTGGACTTAATTTTAAAAAGCCCATTATAAATCGTGTTCTGCTTCAATATTTAATTGAAGAGAGACCGTATCTTAATTCAACTAATTTTAACTCGAAATTTTTAATATTGAAATCTTATGAAAATGAAAATTTATTTATTGAGTATAAGTTTATTCCTTCTGATTGGAATGACTAATAAAGCGATGGCCTGTCTGTGTAACTATGCCCCTAGCGGAGGAGTTATCGAAGCGTATGGAACCTATAGTGCTGGCGTTTTATCTAATCCACTTCCTTTCGCTAATCAGACTGGCTCGACTGTGTATGCTGGACAAACGGTGTATTATCTAGCAAGCGACATCTGTATTGTAGGTGGCTGTGGAGTGGGGCAGCCTCTTTGGACAGTATCTGGTGGCACTATTGTAGTGTCTGAATTTGCTTATGCAAGTAGCTATGCAATTGGTATACAATGGGGTTCGACGGGCACAGGTACTATTACGGCTACTAGCTATACGGGTTACGGTGTACCAGCCTTAGGTATCATCATCAATGGTTGTAGCCAAGGAAATATTTCTGGAGCCTATACTAGTTATAATACTGGAACAAATACCTTATCAGGAGCATTGGCCTATCCTACTGCTGTAAATGCAGGAGATATTGTTTATTACAGAGCCTTTTCCAAGTCTTTCTTTGGTACGCTTACGTTTGTAGTAACGAATGGTACACTGCTGAACACGTATACCGCTTCTGACGGCTATAAAGTGGCCAAAGTACAATGGGGAACTACTGGTACAGCTACTATTGTAGCTAACGCAAATGAATTTTGCCCAACCACGCAGAGTATCACCGTGACCACTCCAGGATTGGTTTTTGATGGTACTGATGATAGAGTAACCGTTGGTCGCGTTGCTACTTATGACCTTGGAGCAACTAATTTTACTATTGAGGGATGGATAAAAGCAAGCGCTTCACAAAATAGTAATGCCGCTATTTTCAGTAATAGAAGTACTACCTCCAATGGAATATGGTTCGGTCTTGACACCGATGGAACGCTAAAATTTATGATAGGAACGACAACCATTAACGGCTCTACCACGGATTTGCGCGATAATACTTGGCATCATGTAGCCTTGACCAGAACTGCGTCTAGAACCTTTACGATGTTTGTGGACGGAGCGGATGATGGAGGAGGGCGACCACCTGCAGCGGCAACGCTTACAACCAGTCATGCTCTATGGATAGGAGACGACGATGGGGACGTGGCAAATAATTCCTTTACAGGCTCTATGAAAGGGATGCGATTTTGGAATGTAGGCAAAACAGATGTAGAACTTTTAGATGCATGGAAAACTAATCTAAATAAATATTCCTCCAATCTGATTGGTTTTTGGGATATGAATGACAATAATACCCAAATCCAATCCGATCAAAGTACTACTGCTAATAATGGAACTTTAGGCTCTAGTAGTAGTTCCGATTCTCAAGATCCTCTAATTACCCCTAATTCTCCAGCTCCATTTACTATCAATGCTCTGAAATTTGAGGGTAATGACCAACGAGTAACAATTCCTCACAATGCTGTTTATAACATGGGGACAGGGAATTTCACAGTAGAAGCTTGGGTACGTCCAGTAAATGATGCACAAACTAAAACTATTATTTCAAGAAGAACGGGTGCAAGTGATGGTTTTGCATTAGTTTTAAATGGTAGTGAAAAACCTATATTTACATTAAATACAATAGTGTTGACCTCTACTACTGGTATTGATTTCAATAATGGAGATTGGCATCATGTTGCTGTTACACGTTCTGGAACAACATTGTCTATGTATATTGACTTTGAAGCTATAGCATCTAATACTGCAACATTAACTGGTAGTGAAACTCTTACTACCAGCGCTAGTTGTGAGTTATGGGTTGGTAAAGATAAGTTGGCCGGAACAAATGGCTTTAATGGACTGATAGATGAGGCTAGAATATGGAATGTTGCCAGAACTGGAACTGATATGTCTTTAGAACGATACGCAAAAATCATCCCAGACCTAACGCAAAACGCTAATTTGAAAGGTTGGTGGAGATTTAACGCTCCTGTAGATCAGCTTGATAAAGACTTGAGCAGTATAGGTAATAATTCAACTTTGGGCTCATCTACTACACTTGTAGATCTTCAAGATCCACTTAGAATAGCATATGCGGCCTTTTCAGGAGCACGTAAAGGATTGTTTTCTAGCAACAGTAATGTTCCGAATTCTTATGCCTCCTCTTTAGTAATTGAGTCGTATCCTAATCCTTTTACTGGTAATATAAACCTGAAAGTAACGGGATTATTTTCTGAGAATGTTGGAGTAACCGTACTCGATATTACAGGTGCTGAAGTATACAGAGGTACTATTTTAGAAGATGAAATAATTACATTTGGAGAGAAGCTTCCTACAGGAATGTATATAGTGAAAATAACGGATGACAGTGCCGTAAAAACAATGAAAATTGTCAAAAATAAATAACGAGGATATACGTTAGGGTATTAGGAGCCTCGCAGACATTCTGGGAGGCTCCTAATTTTTAATAAATGGGCAATTTACTTTTCTTTTAAGAATAGTATTTATAACAATAAAATCTTTACTATGAGAACATCCTTTGTATACTTATTTTGTACATTCGTTTTTTCTATTGCCGCTTTTGCGCAGAAAGAAGCGGAAAATTGGTTTTTTGGCAATGAATTAGGCATGAACTTTAGTAATGGATACCCGCTTCAATTGCTAGGAAATTCTTCTTTCACATTTGAAGAGGGATGTGCCACTATTTCCGACAAGAATGGCAATTTGCTGTTCTATTCAGAAGGTGTATTTGTGTATAATAGAAATCATCAGCCAATGCCCAATGGAGACCTTAATCCTTCAGATGTAAATTATAGCCTTATTATTCCTAAATCTGGCTCGAGTAATTTGTATTATCTTTTTATCTCGGACTACTCAAGAAATTCTAAGGGATTGCGCTATTGTCTTATTGATATGAACCTTGATGGTGGGAAAGGGGGAGTTGTATTAAAAAATCAATTATTACTTCCATTAGTATGTCCTGCATTAATGGCCGTAAAACATAAGAATGGGAAGGATATATGGCTTATCAGCCATCAATTGAATACGAATGCCTTTTATACATACAACGTCACCTCCGCTGGCATAAGTTCACCCATAATAAGTAATGTTGGAAACGCTTATACTGAAAATTTGAGTGGAGGTCGGTTTAAAGTATCTCCTGATGGTAAAAAAATAGCAATGCCTTTTACTGGTAATAATGAAGAAGTATTGGATATTTTTAATTTTAATTCCTCAACTGGAATAGTTTCTAGTCCTATTAATCTAAGTAGTCTTTATAATTATGGTGCTCGCGCATTAGAATTTTCACCGGATAGTAAAAAAATTTATTTTACGGCTTATTATCCTCCTAATCATGGGGGGTATAAAATGTTTCAAATAGATTTATCATCAGATGATTCTATTCTTATAAAGAACTCCGCAACGTTGATTAATCCCTGCCCTATATCCCCTATTATTAGAGTTCTTCAATTAGGTCTTGATGGAAAAATATATGCGGCAGGTTGGAGTGGCTTTTATGGCGTCATTCATGATCCTAATGAGAACGGTGCAGCCTGTTTTTTTCAGGAAGATGTGAAGCGTTTAAACAATGCTCAATCGAGTAATGCAGGTATTTTTGGGTCTCTCCCGAATTTTATTAGTAGCTACTTCCTCCCTAAGTTTACTTATACCCATACATGTATAACAGATTCCTCTTGTTTCAAAATTACGGATACCTCTGGAGTTGCGACAGTAGGTTGGGATTTTGCCGATCCAGCCTCAGGAATTTTAAATAATTCCATGAGCTTTAGTCCAAAACATAAGTTTAGCGTTTCAGGTGATTTCAATGTAAAGATGACACTGTTTTTTAAAGATGGTACTTCACAATTTTATTATAATAATGTTTATATAAAAAATTACTTATCTGACATTGACTTAGGAAAAGATTCCTTAGTCTGCCTAGGACAAGAGATTCCGTTAAATCCATGTTATCAGGGAGTATCCTATCTATGGAGTGATAG
>JAYSUZ010000246.1:0-3326 GCA_043718845.1 Cytophagales bacterium | reverse complement strand
TGGCGATAAAATGCTGACGAATAGCAAAACCTATTTCATCTATTTTGTGCGTTAAATCATCTACTTTACTTGTAAAAAAGTTGTACGCTACAATTGCTAAGGCAGAAGTAAAAATACCCAATGCGGTATTGATAAGTGCTTCTGAAATACCGTTTGCTAACGCTGATGGATCAGGATTTCCTGTAGTAGCCAACGCTGCGAATGCTTTTATCATACCGATAACGGTACCCAAAAGTGCGAATAACGTAGATACCGATGCTAAGGTAGAAATGATGGTAAGATTTTTTTCCAATGCAGGAAGCTCCAACATCGTAGCTTCTTCTACTTCTTTTTGGATAGCGTCTAGTTTTTTATCTTTACTCAATCCGCTGTCTAAGGAAACGATTTTATAACGGTTCAATACTTCGTGCGTCACATTTCCTACGGAACCTTGCTGAGCATTGCACAATTCCATTGCGCCGTCTACATCGTTGGCTGAAAGTTTTGCATTTACAGCACTTACAAAACCAGAAAGTGAAGATTTACCAAAAGCAGCCATCATTGTAAGGCCTCTTTCAATAGAAACACCCAATACTATAATAAGGAAAGACATTAAGAAAGGTACGATAAAACCGCCTTTATACATCATTCCCAAATAATCGCCCGCCAATGGCTCGCCTTTTTCATTGAAGTGTGTAGCACTTCCCATGATAAGATGAAATATTAAATGCGCTACTATTACCGCACCTACTATCAAGCTAAGTGCAAAAACTGAATTTAAGTTACCTTTTGAAGATTTTATGTTTTCCATTTTATTAACCGTTTATTAAACCGAGTACAAATTAAAGTAAAGTAATTGACTTTTATGTTACGTAATTGTTAAGATATTATTGTTTTGCTGTTGGCTTACTTTTTATTAATAAACCCAAATTTCGTTTATACACCTTCTATAATCAACCCTGCGGCACCGAGAAGTCCAGCATCGTTTCCTAGGCAAGCCCTTGCTATATGAAGGTCTTCGGTATAATATTTGGGAAGGTGCTCTTCCATTTTTCTACGCATCTCTGGCGCTATAAAATCGATGGCTCCTGATATACCGCCGCCTAAGAGGATGTTGTCTACATCTACCGTACGCACCACCCCTATCATTACCTCTCCCAAATAAAATCCTACATGTTTGAATATCTCTTTCGCCAATTCATCCCCTTCTATAGCGCATTCGTTGATCACTTTAGGCGTAATTTCTTTGCCTCTCAACAATGTCTTCCCAGGATAATTTTCCAGTTTTTCTGCCGCAAATTTTATCAAATGACTTATCCCTACATTCCTTTCCAATGTTTTACCATTGCTCGTAAGGATATGTCCTACTTCTGTAGCGTTTCCTTTGCCGCCTATAAATAATTTTTTATTAATAATTAGACCTCCTCCAACGCCTGTGCCAAGTGTAACGAGTAAGTAATTGTCTATTCCTTTATTTTCCCCAAAATAATGTTCGCCCAAAGCGGCACATTTCGCGTCGTTTTCGATTCTAAATACAATTCCAGGAAAAGAACTATTGAAAAATTCTATTACGGGAGCATTTACAACAGAAGGAATATTTGCCATGAGTAAAACTCGTTTCCTATCCGAAGAAAGTAGCCCTGGATAACCCATTCCCACACCTTTGATACCTGGAAAATCTTTAACATAGTTGCCAATTTCTAATTTAAGTGATTCCAAAAACCCTAGCGATTCTACCCAACCTCTAGTATTAAAGGTTCTAACGTGTGTAATATCACCATCATGCGATACGATTCCACATTTTACCGAAGTTCCACCTATATCAATTCCTAGTATCATTTTTTTATAAATTTAAACGTGTAAAATAGTTAGTTATGTATTATATATTTTGAATATCAAAAGGATTATCTTATCATTAAACATTCGATTGAGCACACTTATAAGCAACATAATATTGGGTAAAATTATCATAAAAAACGGACTTTTTAGTTTTGAGGAAATAAAAAATTATATTCCTACTTTACTCAATGATTATGAACAAGATACATTGAAGTTTTGCCATGAATGGCTCAATGGGAAAGAGCAGTTCTTACTTTATACCTCTGGCTCTACAGGAGCTCCAAAACCGCTTTACTTATCTCGAAAACAACTAACGGCGAGTGCGCTGTCTACGGCAAAAGCGCTCCATTTACAAAAGGGCGATAATGCATTAGTATGCCTCAATACCAAGTATATAGCCGGTATTATGATGCTGGTAAGAGCCATGGTAGTCGATATGAACATCGTACTTGTACCGCCCAATACGTCCCCTTTAAAAGAAATTCCAGCTACTCTAACGATAGATTTTGCGGCTTTTGTACCGCTACAACTTCAAAAAACACTTGAAAATTCGACGCCTTTTGAACACTCCATTCTAAATGGTATGAAGGCTATTATAATAGGAGGAGCGCCTATTACCGTTGAATTAGAAGAGAAAATACAAATTATTACGGCGCCGCTCTATGCCACCTTTGGCATGACTGAAACCGTAAGCCATATAGCGCTAAAAAGACTCAACGGACGAGAGAAACAAGCATACTACCAAGTACTCCCCTCTGTTTCCATAGCTACCGACAATCGCGGCTGTTTGAAAGTAAAAGCAGAAGTAACCGATCATCAATGGATTCAAACGAATGATTTGGTAACACTCTTATCTGCAGATACATTCTGCTGGCTGGGGAGAGCCGATAATACGATTAATACAGGAGGTATAAAACTACAACCCGAAAAAATAGAATCTGCCATAGAGGCGCTGCTTTTAACAAATGGTATAAAATACTATTTCATCGCGGCGCTTCCTCATCCTGTATTGGGCGAAGCGGTTACGTTATTTATAGAAAAAGAGAACGACAGAGATCTTCTTCTATTAGAAAAAATATCTCCCTATTTAACTAAATTTGAAATTCCTAAAGCACTTATCTATGTAGATTTTTTCCCTAAAAGCGACACAGGGAAAATAGATAAGAAAAGCTTAATAAATCAGTATAAAAATCATTTTATCAATTAAGAGAATATCAATAAATATTCACTTCTATCTTTAATTTTCTCTTTTCGTATTCCCCAACCATTTTCTTCATACAAAACTATTAATTCATCAACCTTTTTTTCCTCCAGCATTTTGAAATTAGGAAAACCTTGATCTAGTAAAACTACTATTTCTCCATTACTCACATAGTGATGCTCTTGAAACAAGATGATTTTATTGATGTATTCCAACTCTGCAGAATACATAATGGAAAGATATTTTTTCTTCGAAAGTGGTTTATTCTGGTGCATAAAAAATAATTAGGGTTAACAATATACAAATA
>JAYSUZ010000245.1:0-3331 GCA_043718845.1 Cytophagales bacterium | reverse complement strand
CTTAAATGGAAACAATAATGCCTCCAATTCTAGTTTTATTGGAACTACCACACCCTACCCCCTTGTAGTAAAAGCTAATAACATAGAAGCCGTTAATATTGCTACGAATGGTGCAGTAGCAGTAAAAGTAGGTCTGTCAGTAACTGGAAATGAGACAATAACCGGAAATGAGACAGTAACCGGAAATGAGACAGTAACTGGGAATGCAACTATAAATGGAAATGAGACTATAAACGGAAATGAGATAATAACTGGAAATGCGACTATAAATGGACTTGTCAAGATTAACAACACTTCCGATATTGATCCTGACATTAGCTTACCTGGAATAAATATAGCAAACAAAACTTCCAACACTCCTGGAGTCGTACCATATTCATGGATTCAAACTCAAGAAAGCAGACCGTTAGCATTAAACCCAATACCAAATTCAGGTACTACCAATACAAGTTATGTAGCCATTGGTTTTAAACCAGGAGCTTTTAATGTCCCTCTGAATTATAAACTAGCAGTAAAAGGTAAAATTATTTGTGAGGAATTAAAAGTTAAATACGCTGGTACTTGGTCCGATTATGTTTTTGATAAATCATATAAACTAAAGTCCTTAGGTGAAGTTGAGAACTATATCATCGAAAACAAACACCTTCAAGATGTCCCTTCTGAAGCAGAGGTTAAAGAAAATGGCTTTGAAACAGGACAGATGGATGCCACATTGCTTAGGAAAATCGAAGAGCTTACGCTTTATATGATTGAGCAAAACAAGAAAATAGTAGCGATGGAGGAGAAAATAGAAACGCTTACAAAAAATAAAAAATAAGTTTAGCTTATTATTTCTATGAAACTACAGGTAGTTGTAATGTTAGTTATAGCTTATGTTTGCAGTGCAAGCATAAGTGTATTTGGTCAACTTCCCCTTACCGTTTATTCAGGGGAAACTTTACAGGCAGGGTCGTCTAATGGCTATACTCCCGTTTTACCCTTTATTGTTAACACTTCTTCAGGTTCCACAGCTTTTGAAGGGGAATATGAAATTGTCCTTGGCCCAGATTGTAGTCTATATCCTTTATGCTCCCCAGGCACAGCAAATACGTTTCAAACCTTAGGGTTTGATCTGGTGGACAATAAAACTTATTTTGTTGCAAGATTAGTGCCGCCAAAAGCATTTGCTGAATTAAAAAAGCAACTCGACGGGAGTTTTTGTGAAACAATAAGCAATGCACTTTTATTTAAATATACAGAGAAGTATACGGAAGGGAATTTGAGCTATCAAATTTATGATTACCAAAGAAATCCTATGATTGCACAACCAGTTGTAATTCCTGAACTTATTCTCCCTAAAAAGGTAGGAGATAATTTTCTTACTATAGACCTAAAAAAAATCACCTCAATGGTTGGGCTAACTGAAAACGCCTCTTATTATACCTTAGAAGTTTTAAACGATAAAAATGAAAAATTCCTTCTAAGATTTAGATATATTCTTAGTAATTAACAAATACAAAAATGAAAAATTGGTTGATAGCAAGTTTGGTAATAATAATGTTGATGACGGTTCAGACTTTTTGGCTTATTCGTTATGCGGATAAAAAAGGGAAAACGGGATACATATTAACACAACTTGTTTTTGAAGGGTTTGACGGTACCAAACAAATTAAATTCAAATTACTCAATCAAGAGAGCAGACAGAAAAAAATTATTGATTCCATTGCTTTAGAATACAAAATAGTGTCGGCGAGGACGGATGCGGAAGGTAAAAATAAGGCATTGAAAATTAAACAGTTATACAACTCTTTAGTTGTCAAATTTAAGGAAGAAAGCCGGGAAGAGGTAGAGAAATACAATGAAGAGATATGGAAACAAATTAATCAATATATAAACGAATACGGTAGAGAAAATAATTATTCAATTTTATACGGTGCTGATGGAACTGGTGGTCTTATGTACGCAGATACAACCCTTAATATATCGCCTAAAATTGTCAGTTACATTAATAAACGGTATGCAGGAGAATAGAAAAAACATAAAGCTGATTTTAGTTATTCTATTCTGTGCTCTTTTTTCTATTCTAGGATGCAGTAAAGAAAAGCTAGACCCTTTAAATTATAGGATTTGGGTAAAAAATGAAGAAAATGGATTAAATAGAGCGAAAAAAGTAGGTGATTATACTATTAGAGTTCAATATAAGCCTATTGATTTTGTTATTCTTTCCGAATTGGGTTCAAAAGGGAAATACGATAGTAAGACGATTGAAGCAAAGAAAGAGGATTTGAAAGGGATGCAATATTACGATTTGTATTTGGGAAATGTAGGCGGTGATTTTATAAAAAGCCAGTCTTCCTCAGAAAAGGATTTGTACGATAGGATTTATTATTACTCTTTTAGTTTTGCCAACGATATAAAATTAATAGATGGAAAAGATACATTAAACTGTGACTTATTTCATTTTGAAAAAGACTATGACTTGGGGAAGGAAAAAAGGTTTTTATTAGGTTTCGAAAATTTGTCAGAGAATGAAAATGATAAAATAATTTACATCGATTCAAAAGCAATTGGTCTAGCTATTATAAAAATTCAAATAAAAAATAAGGACATTAAAAATACTCCTTTAGTACAATATGAAACTAAAAATTAAAATTTTAAAAAGTACAGCTGTTTTTCTTGCATTGAATATAGTGTTGGAAATCGTAGCTCCTCTTGCTGCTTATGCACTTACTTCTGGTCCAAGTCAGCCTGAAGTACAGTCTTTTGAGCCTGTAGGGACTACAGAGATGGTTGATTTATTTACAGGGGATTTCACCTACAATATTCCCTTATTTGAATTGCCTGGCCCTAACGGTGGGTATCCATTTAACTTGCATTATAACTCTGGAATCAGTATGGACCAAGAGGCAAGTTGGGTGGGCCTAGGATGGAATATGAATCCTGGCGCCATTACCCGTCAGATGCGAGGGCTTCCAGATGAATTTGCTAATGCCACTATCGCAAAAAAAATGGATATGCGACCAAATGTAACTATTGGGGTAGGCGTAGGTGTTGACGTTGAAATTTTTGGGGCAGACTTGAAAGAAGGTACAGGAGCTAGTTTATCCTTATCGCTTTCTATTTACTACAACAATTACAAAGGGGTAGGGTATTCAACAGGAGCAGGCCTTTCGGCCTCTATTATCAAATCGGAAAACGGAGGGACGTCGGCTGGTTTAGGGGTTAACCTAAGTTTGGACTCTCAAGAAGGGGTTGGGATGAATGCCTCTTTGTCTTTTAAAGACAAAGCTGGTAAATCCGATATGGATTATAATATAGGAGTAGGCTATAATTCAAAATCAGGGCTAACGGG
>JAYSUZ010000244.1:0-19537 GCA_043718845.1 Cytophagales bacterium | reverse complement strand
CGTGGGTTCGAGCCCCATCATCCACCCAAAAGTTCTGAATTGATTGTTCGGAAATAATATAAAAAAGACTTAAAACAAAGCATTGTAGCTTTTTTAGGTCTTTTTTTTTGTACTTTTAAAAACTAATGGCATTTTTTACCTATTTAATAACTACGCTTCCAAAAAACTATTATTCTAATATAATTTCACTAATTTTAGGTTATTACTACAAATAACTACGGTGGCAAGAATTAAATCTAAGAATCTTTACGACCTTATTAAATCCATGAATAAGAATGAGAAGCGTTACTTCAAAGTTACGTCTTCCTTTTCGGAAGATGCGGACGATAAAAAGGTAATACTTCTATTCGACGAAATAAACAAACAAGACGATTTTGATGAAGATAAGATTCTTAAAAAAAATCCTTCTTTAAAAGCCACTCAATTATCCAATCTTAAGGCCTATTTACACGACAGGATACTCCAAAGCCTCCGCCAGTTTCACTTGCCAAAGATTATGGATATTCAAATAAGGGAGCAGATCGATTACGCTCAATTATTATTTGAAAGACGCCTCTACGACCAAGGGAAATTTTGCTTAAAAAAGGCTAAAAAACTAGCCAAACTATATAATAATCTCGAACTTCAACTTGAAATAATAAAACTCGAAAAGGGAGTCCTCACTCAAACCACGGAAGACGGACTAAGTATGGTTGATGATATTATTACAGAAGTACGAAACATTAATTCTCAAATAACCAACTTAAACGAATTTTCAAACTTATTTATAAAACTAAACTCTTTTTACACGCGCATCGGATACATAAGAGACGAAACGGATTATATCAGGGTAAAAGAATATTTCTACACCAGTCTGCCCGATTTTAAGGAAGAAAATTTATCCTTAATTGAAAAAATATACCTCTTTAGATTATTCATCGGTTATTATTTTTTTGTTCAAGATTTCGAAAACGGGTACCTCTATTCTAAAAAATTAGAGGCTGTATTTGAGACGTCTACAACACTAATAGAGACGAATACGGAAGATTATATCAAAGCGCTCAACAACCTTTTAATAGCACAATATAAATTGTTTCGCTTTTATGAATTTGAAGAAACGAACAAAAAACTTCAAAATGTAAGTTCGTTAGAAAACCTGCAGATGAACGAGAGTATGCGTATTCGGCTATTAAAATACTATTACACCAATAAGATCAACCATTATTTCATGACGGGAAATTTCGACACCGGGATTGAGTTTATAATGCACAATAATGGCGAAGATATAACGCTACTAATGAGCAAACTCGACCGTCACTCTTCTATGGTTGTAAGCTACAAAGTAGCCTGCTTATACTTTGGTGCTGGAAATTTCAACCAATCTATTCGCTGGTTGAACAAAATAATAAACGCGTCAAGTATTGATTTTCGAGAAGATTTACATTGTTTTGCCAGAATCCTGAATCTTGTATGCCACTACGAACTGGGCAATTTTGATGTTATAAAATACTATATTATTTCTACGTATCGTTTTTTATGGAAAAAAGACGATTTGCATTTTTTCCAAAAATACATCTTAAGTTTCCTCAAAACCCTTAATACAAACCTAGGCAACAAAGATTTGATAGAACGGTTCCGCCATCTCAACAACCAGTTGACCCCACTGGTAAACAGTGCTTTTGAAAAACGGGCATTTATCTATTTCGACATCATCTCTTGGCTAGAAAGTAAGATTGAAAAACGATCGGTACAGGAAATTATTCAAGATAAGTTTAAGAGAAGGGTTGAAGGTTGAAATTTTAAGGTTTAAGGTTTAAGGTTCAAAGTTCAAAGTTTAAGGTTTAGGGTATATATAGGGTTTAAAGTTTAAGGTTTAAGGTTTAACCTTTTAACTTTAAACTTTAGGCTTTGAACTTTGAACTTTCAACCCTAAACACTAAACACTAAACTTTGAACCCTAAACTTTGAACCCTAAACTTTAAACCTTAAACTCTAAACCTTAAACTTTAAACCCTAAACTTTTAGGGCATAAAAAAAGACAGTCCAATATACGCAGACTGTCTTTTTTATTTTGGGTATTTTTTAAACTTATTTTGCAGCAGTTACAGTTTTTGCAATTTTAGCTCTTTCAAGAAATTGATTGTACGCTATTTTGTAGTCTTCAACGCCTGGCTCTAATTTCACCGCAGTCTCATACGTTTGCATTGCTTCTGGGTATAATTTATTGTCTTCGTAGAAAGAAGCAAGTATTATTTTGTTCAAGGCAGTTTCTTCTGGCATTTGAGCTTTCAATTCTGTCAATTGTTTGTTAAGCTCAATTACTCTATCGTTTGAAGGATAACTAATTCTAATCTCATTTTTAGTTCCTACATCTTCTTTAGAAGAAATTGTAGCGATGTACATTTTCTCTTTTCTATCGTCTACGTTAAGAACAATAAAAGACTCTGTTGTTTCTTGTGTAGAGATTACATCTCCAAAAAGGTTAGTCAACTGAACGATATATGTTTTTGTATTTGCTTCCGCTTCCCATTTAATCAACACTTGATTTCCCAACACATTAGCCGCTTTTGTAGAATCAATAAATACTGGAATTTCATGTTCTCCTCTTACAACAGAACCTGTTACAGACATATATTTATAACGATTTCTGGCCATATCGTCGTTTCCTGTTTTACCCATTTCACCAGCTAAGAAGTCTGTGTATTTAGTATTTACAGAAGCATTTTGTTTGCTTACTTCACCAGCAAGTTTACTCACTTCATAGGCACCTGCTTTTTTAAGTTCGATACTTTTACCGTTTTTGAATACAAGACCCAAATAACCTTTGTCTACAATCGTTATTTTGTCGCCTTTCATTAATTTTTTACCAAAAAATAAGGGTTTCCAATCGGTTGCACCTGAAGCTTGTACTTTATTGCTCCCTGAGGAAGCTAGAACTTTAAAGAGCTCATCCTGAGCGTAACTAAAGTTTATCGACAAAAATGCCAATAGCGCTGCTATAATCGTAGTTTTTTTCATAATTATTTAATCTTCAGGGTTTACAGTAATTTTTCTTTTTTTTCTATTTTCTATTTTATCAATTGTCTTTGCAATCGTAGGCTTGATAAGGCCGTAATATAATTCTATAATGTTAGGCATCAAGAATAATGCCAGCGTTGCAGTACCGAAATCTATTTTGTAATTATATAAACTAAAGGTATATACGATAACGGTGATAAAAAGTAACGCTTGTACTACAGTTATTATCAACGTAGCCCCATCCCAAAACAGCACGAGTTTACTATACAAATATTGGAAAAATATAATATTTAAGAATATAATGAAGATATTCATAAAATAATTCCAACTTTCAGGCATTTCGTCGATGTAATTTTCGTTTAAAATCATGGCAATAATATTTGCATGGACAATAACTCCGTACATATCTTGATCAGCTCTACCTACATACTTATCGTTCAAGGGTGTAAAAAAACGATCCTCCGTAGAGTATGTTTGAAAATTGGGCCCCATAAAACCCATTACCACTATTTTGTCTTTCAACCCGTCTTTGGGATAATCAGGATTAAAAACATCCTCTACATCCAATGCTCCAAAAGTAATTTTCGCATTAGAAGAACCGAATTTTGTGGCAACGCTTACGTTACCATAATAATTAATAACCTCCGTCTCTCTATTCCGTTCTATGATTTTATTCGTAGAGGATGGCTTATAAATATTTGCTATGCGAGCAGCAAAAGACAGCATATACGTACTATCCCTTAATTTTTGACGCAAAAAGTGCGTCCTAGCCGTTTTAAATTCACTTAACCCTTCCGAAATCATATCCACATACGCTGGGGTAGTAACCTTTTTAAACATAGGTAAGGCATACTGAACACTATCAATACGCTCTTTCTCGACATCTTCTATCAATTCACAACCAAGTACAACGTTGCCTGCCTTTTTAAAGGCGTCTGCTAAAATACTGTCTGTCTGCATCGCGTAGGCATCTTCGGTAGAATCGCCTGTCCGTATTTCGCTAAAAAATCGTGCATCTATCCCTATTACTTTAGGTTTGCTCTTACTTATTATAGTCACTTGCTCGGCAATCTCCCTCCGATTCAAGTTGCCAATATTGACTAAAACAATTCGCTCGTCCACGGAAGGGCTTTCCCTCAGCTTAGAAAAAACCAAATCGGTTAATTCAAAATCTTTCAGTGTTTCTGAAATAGGGTTAAGTACATCTAAAATGGCAAGATCTAATTTTGAAAATTGGTGTATTCCCCACAAAAAAAACATCCCAAATAAGGTTGTTCCTAATGCATCCCAAATAACTGATCGTTTAAAACTACTCATGAAAAATTACGCTTAAGTTGGTTTAATTAAATTGCAAGGTAAATTAAAGTCAATAATACGAAATATTTACAAATTGGTTGCTCGTTCCTCTGATTTTTATCAGAATTAAGATAATCTGTCATAAAAATACAAATAGACGCTTACGCATTTGCCAAAGTGTCGCCTTAGTACTTAAAAAAGAAGGCGTTAACAGACATTTTGTCTTTAAAAATAGCCACTATAAAAATTGGATTTTGATTTGAAGTAGCAGTCTCAGAACCTACTTAATAATTAGACCTATGAACTTCAACAATTACACTATAAAATCTCAAGAAGCGATACAAAAGGCGACAGAGTTGGCGGCAGCAAATAGCCATCAAATCGTGGAAACGGGTCATCTTTTGAAGGCTACTTTATTGGTAGATGAAAATATGATTTCCTTCTTGTTCAAAAAAACAGGCGCTAATAAGAAATTGGTAGACGATAAAATAGAGGAAGTCATCAAAACCTATCCAAAAGTAACGGGTGGAAGTCCTTATCTGTCCAACGATGCAGCAGCGGTCTTGACAAAAGCTACGAGTTATTTGAAAGAATTTGGCGATGAATATGTAGCCGTAGAACACCTTTTTTTGGCCCTTTTAGGAGGCAAAGATAAAATAGCCGACATACTAAAAGACGCTGGATTTACAGAAAAACATCTAAAAGTGGCAATCAAAGAGTTGCGCGGAGGTAGTAAAGTAACCGATCAAAATGCAGAAGGTAAATATAAATCCTTAGAAAAATATTCTATCAACCTAAACGAGCTCGCCAAAGCGGGAAAAATAGACCCCGTAATAGGGAGAGACGACGAAATAAGAAGGGTGTTACAAATTCTTTCTCGAAGAACAAAAAATAATCCTATACTACTCGGCGAACCGGGTGTAGGTAAAACTGCCATTGTAGAAGGGCTTGCCCAAAGAATAGTGCAAGGAGATGTACCCGAAAATTTAAAAACGAAAACATTAATATCCTTAGACTTGGGCTTGCTTGTGGCGGGTGCCAAGTACAAAGGCGAATTTGAAGAACGGTTAAAATCGGTAATTAAAGAAGTAACCGATTCGGACGGAGAAATTTTATTGTTTATAGATGAAATTCATACGCTGATTGGTGCTGGTGGTGGTGGCGAAGGGGCAATGGATGCCGCCAATTTATTAAAACCAGCATTGGCAAGAGGTGAACTCCATGCTATTGGTGCAACTACGCTGAAAGAATATCAAAAATACATCGAAAAAGATAAGGCGCTAGAGCGTCGTTTTCAATCTGTAGTAGTAGACGAACCTAGCGAACCAGATGCTATTTCTATCCTTCGTGGTATAAAAGAAAAATACGAACTGCACCATGGCGTGCGTATAAAAGACGATGCCATTATCGCTGCGGTAGAACTTTCCAGTCGATACATCTCCGATCGTTTCCTTCCAGACAAGGCCATAGACTTGATGGACGAAGCTGCTGCAAAACTGCGCATTGAAATAGACTCCGTACCCGAAGAATTGGATGAGGTGCAACGTAAAATCATGCAGCTCGAAATAGAACGTGCTGCTATCCGAAGAGAAAACGACAAAGAAAAAGAAAGTGCTCTAAGTAAAGAATTGGCTGAGCTTAGCGAAACCAGAAATGAACTAAAAGCGAAATGGCAAAATGAAAAAAATACGATAGACGGTATTCGAAAAGCAAAAGAAAATATAGAAACCTTTAAACTCCAAGCAGACCAAGCGGAGCGCTCTGGCGACTATGGTAAAGTAGCAGAATTGCGCTATGGAAAAATAAAAGAAAGCGAAGACCAACTCAAAGACTTTCAACAGCAACTTTCGGAGAACAGCAGCACGATGCTAAAAGAAGAAGTGACCGCCGAAGACATCGCAGAAGTGGTAGGAAAATGGACTGGGATACCAGTAACGAGAATGCTGGCAAGTGAACGAGAAAAACTACTGCACCTTGAAGACGAACTAGGCAAACGAGTAGCTGGTCAAACAGAGGCGATACAAGCCCTTTCGGACGCGGTGCGAAGAAGTCGTGCAGGCTTGCAAGATCCTAAAAGACCGATAGGCTCGTTTATATTTCTGGGCACTACAGGTGTTGGTAAAACAGAATTAGCGAAAGCACTTGCAGACTTCCTCTTCAACGATGAAAATTCGATGGTACGTATAGACATGTCCGAATACCAAGAGCGACATGCCGTAAGCAGGCTAGTAGGCGCTCCTCCAGGGTATGTAGGCTATGACGAAGGAGGTCAACTTACCGAAGCGGTAAGAAGAAAGCCTTATTCAGTAATCCTTCTGGATGAAATTGAGAAAGCACATCCTGATGTATTTAATATCCTTCTACAAGTATTAGACGATGGACGACTAACGGACAACAAAGGCCGTGTAGCCAATTTCAAAAATACGATTATCATTATGACCTCGAATATTGGGGCGCATTTGATTCAAGAAAATTTCGAAGAGATGAAAGAAAAAATCGCATCGATAGGAAATAATTTGGAAGAGCATTACGAAGAGGAATACACTGAAAAAGCGAAGACTGCGGTATTTGACTTACTGAAAAAAACAATTCGTCCAGAATTTTTAAACAGAATAGATGAAGTAATCATGTTTAAACCGCTCTCCCGAAAAGAGATTAGAAAGATAGTGGACATTCAATTTCAATCTATCAAAAAACGACTAGAAGAAAGTGGCATAAAAATAGAAATGACCAACGAAGTACTCGACTTGCTTGGAGAGGAAGGGTACGACCCTCAGTTTGGGGCTAGACCTCTCAAACGTGTTATACAACGATTGATTTTGAATGAACTTTCCAAAGAAATTTTGTCTGGAAATGTAAAAAAAGACTCCACGATTTCAGTGAAGCTTTCGGCCTCCAATACAATAACGTTTGAAAATTTGAAGTAATCATTTCCCCTTAGTCACTGGCTATGAAGGCTCGTGACTAAGGTATTGATATCCCTACCAACTCAGTTTCTCTTTGTTTAGAAATGCGGCAATCCCTCTTTTACAATCTTCCGAATTTCTCGCTTCCGCATTATTCTTACAGGCGTAGAGCAGCGCTTCATCCAGCGACATAGACTGTACGTCAGCTATCATTTTTTTTGTCCGACTCATAGCCATTCCAGAATTAGTAGCGCAAAGTTTTTCTGCAAACTCTTTTACGCTCGACACCAACTCTGTTTCATCTACAATCCAGTTTATTATTCCAAATTCTTTCGCCTCTTTTGAGGTAATAGCATTTCCAGTCAACAATAATTCTTTGGCTCTAGCCTCTCCTACTTTACGAATAAGGAAAACCATTACAATAGCAGGAACAAACCCTATTCTTGTTTCGGTATATCCATAATTTGCTTCGGGGACACTAAACGAAAAATCGCATACCGATACTAGGCCACACCCGCCTGCTATTGCATGTCCCTGTACTTGAGCAATTACAATTTTATTTAAATTATAGATTAATTTAAATAATTCCATCAAGTGTGTGGAGTCTTGTAAATTTTCCTCCAATGAATTTTTTTGCAATGTTTGAAGGTACTCCAAATCTGCACCTGCACAGAAAGAATCTCCAAGCGCATTCAATACAATTACTTTCACAGAGTTGTCTGCTTCGGCTTTTAGAAAGGCATTTTTTAAATCTGTTACAAAATCAAAATTGAGTGCATTTCTTTTCTCTGGTCGATTAAGTGTAATGTACCCAATCCTATTCTCTCGTGTATAGTTGACGTATCCCATAGTTTTGTATCGTTATTTATATTTATAGACTTCAATAAAATCATCCGCTTCTTTTAGTATATAATCTGCTTCTTTTATTGCTGAAGGAAAAGGTGCATCTTTCAATAATAATACATAACTAAAATTTCCGTTCGCCGGATTGGAAGACATCTCTGGCACAATACTTTTTCCTATTAAGGAAGACTGGTAACGAATATAGAGATTATAAGAATCATCGCTCGTGTATACGGTTACGTCTTTTTCTGCAACTATAGAAGCCGTAATCCTACCTACATTATCATACATCAGAAACCCATAACGGGTACTTTCGTAAAGCGAATATAACGTATAACCCACAATAAGGATAGACAATAGAACCGTCAATATCGGTTTACTGTATTTTTTATTTTGGAGTAAAGTAAAGAGATTGTCTAAGATAAACAAACAACACAACGTAATAGGGATAATCAAATAAATCCAAATTCTATTGTAGGGCTGAAGGCGCTGAATAGTCAACAATACAAGGGCTGTGATAAAAAAAGAAAGTACCAATAGCAACCATTTTATTTTTCTCGTTCTTACCAAAACTACTACTGCGGCTATAATCAGGAAAATCCCTGTAACCATAGAATAGCCTTCGAAACCTATTACAAATTCAAATGCTCCGCTTACAAATACGGGCAACTTAGAGATATAATTTGTCCAGTCCAATTTAATCACCCAAGCATTTGAGGTAAGCGCCGACAACCCACTCACCAAAAAAACGGGGGTATAAAGTAGTAGGACCAAAAATATAGCCAAAACTGTATACTTAATAAAGTGTCGAATAGACGAATAATCTTTTTTCACAAGTCCGTACGTAAGGATTACAAACGACAACGATACAAATGGATATAAATAGGTAAGAAGCGTATAGAATCCGAGTACCGTAGCAACGACATAGATATGCCATATAAACGCTTCTTTCTTACCTGAAATTATTTCAAAAACCATAAACGTAGAAACCATCGCAAACGAAGTCATGAGCGCATAGCCTCTACCTGAAATAGAATAAATAAAATAACTAGGTGCTAAAGAAAATAACAATACGCCAATTATGGAGATTGAAAAATTGAAATGTTTAAGCAAAAGGAGCATCAAAACACACGACGTAATAATGCTAAAAATGAAGGAAGGCAACTTCATTAAATAAAATGGATCATGAACAAATGGCTTTAGCAAACAAGCAAGTACCGAATATAGAATATGATTATTGGGTGCTGGATAATAACTTATGGAGACAAAAAAACCTTTTTGAACAAAATAAAGATAGGAGGCTACTTCGTCTATATGAAATGGAAATCGAGGCAGAAAATATAATTTCAGCAGAAATAGGGTACATATCAACGTATAGAAAATAACTTTTTCATACGTCGCCAATGCTGAATAACTAGCCCCTAGATAGTGCCAAAAAGCCTTTATAGAGTTCAAAAATGAAGCCATTTTGATTGCAATATAGGTTGAAACCAATTCGAACTTCCAACTTGTGAGCAGTAATATAAACAACATGAAACTACTACTATAATTTAAAAAAGCATACCGTGTAGAAGTAAGATAAGAAGACCGAAACTCCTCCAATCGATTTAATTTCCCATAGTTAGTCATCAAGAACGCTGTAATCTCTTCGTACGTGAACGTGTGAAAAATACATACCAGAAAGAGAAATGCGCCCATTAGCAGGATAAAAAATGATTTTACCGCAAATGTTAGTATCTTTATCGTATCAAATGATTTCAAAATAAAAGCGCTATTAATTCCACTAATGTAAATAAATGAAGCTTAATAAAAAAAATAGTGTCACTACAATTCTTTTTATTGGATTGCTAATCCCATTCATCCTCATTACCGATATATTCCCTTTTGTACGTTTTGGCATGTTTGCAGAACCCATAAAGAAGGCGCTCCAGACCGAAAAATTCATACTTTACAGTACAAACAATGCAGGAGAAAGGAAGGTTTTCGATCCAGAACTAATAGGAATAAACACAAATACCTTTCATTACCTGTGTCGAAATTACTATTACCGCAATGAACTCGCTCTTTTTTCCGACAGAATATTTACAGCAAGCCACTACACTATCCAAAAATTGGACATACTACGAACGGTAAGTGCAATAGAATCAAAAAAAACAGACACAATATCCATTGGAACATTTACCCACTATGAACAGAAGCGTTAAAAGAAGCATTTACGCATTAGTTCTTCTTCTACCCTTGATGGGAATTATAGTGCATTACGTTTATTTACGACCGTCAATAGCGTCCTTTTACGAAGGTCATCCAAACGCCAATATTGATTTTTTAGTACGTACACTCTACCCTCGCTTTAGTGTCGAAAAAGAGCGATTTGATTTACTTTTTTTTCTAACAAAAGCAGACCAAGTACTCTTCCGATTTTTAATTGTTTATTACCTACTCCTTTTGGTGTACTTTTTTTACACAGAAAAAAAATCATTCCAAATTCGAATGCAAAAATTTTTCACTATCGAAACCTCGTCCAAAAATATTGACGTATTACGCATTATATTCTTCGGGTACTTCTTATATTTAAGTTATGAACTCCTTAACGACCTCCTCTTCAAACAAGCGTTGAGCGTGTTTTATAAACCCATCTATTTACTTTCGGTTTTCCATATTCCCTTTCCAAGTGCTACAGTGGTTATTGCTCTAGGAGCGGTTTGGTATGCGTCAACTATTTTAACCCTCTTCAATATAAAGCCCGTTCTGTGCACAACGCTGAGCCTTCTTCTGTTCCTCTTATTTCAATGCTGGACATTTAGTTTTGAAAAATTAGACCATGGCTATTCAACCATTACCTACGCCTTCCTCCTCCTTCCTTTTTTATTTGACGAACAACAAAACAATAAGCCTGTATTTCAGTCATGGGCACTACAACTTATCCGAATTTCTATTGCAATGGTATACCTTTTGACGAGTCTAGAAAAATTAATTATAGCTCAACTTTCTTGGTTAAATCCTAACACCCTTAGAACCTATCTGTCTTTTCATGAAACTCCATTATCGTTATTAATAATAGAGAACGATTTCTGGTGTACCACACTTAGCACGCTTGCCTTACTCCTTCAACTGACGTTCATTCTAATCCTATTCCTTCCTAAGTTTAAATGGGTATGGGTTGTTGGTGGAATTTTATTTCATACCGGTACTCTTTTAATAATGGGCATCGGAACGCCTTTAAATCCATGGATCCTGGTATATATTTTCTTTTTTGACTGGACGTATTGTTATGATTTTTTTTCGGGGAGTTTCAAAAAAGGACACCACTTTTCTAATTGAACAACAGCCGGATTATTGGTTAGCAGTAGTAAAAGGAAAAACGGCATATACGCCACTTTATAGCGAACTAAAGAACCCCAATTGGGAGAGGCAAAAGCCATGAAAATAGCCAATACACATACATATACACCGATGGCTAATGCTTCAATAGACAGTTTTACCTCCTTATATTTTTTTAAATTATGAATTACAAACGTACAAAAAACCAGTAGCAAAATGGTGTTTTCGATTCCCGTAAAGAGTGCTATTACTTTTCTACACTGCCCTAGAAGAGGCCCAAATAGTCCATAAAAAAGCGCCTGAGGTAGGTGACGAATAAAGCTTACAGGGTCTGAGGTCAACCCTTCAAAACGATAGGAACTAGTACTACTCGAGCGCAATAACATTGCCTTGTAATTTGAATATAAAGCGGATGAAAGCGTATCAATATTAATCAAAGGATAGGAATACGAAACCAGTAGTGCCGAAAAAAATAATACTAAACCAAACAATAAGAGCTTGTAGAATTTATTCTCTTTTAAAATTCTAATACGAAAAGAAAAATAATGTACCAATCCATAAGGTATTAATACAACAAAAAGCACTGCAAAATAATAGAATTTTATATAAAAGAGTAAGCACGCTAAAATCAAAAATATAAGTCCTTTCCAAAATGAAAACTCTTTTTTGTGATGTAAAAAATTCAAAAAAAGACTCACTACAATACAGAGCAGCCCCATTACGAGACTCTCTTTCATAACACCCGAACTCCAGAAAACAACCGAGGGGAAAATGAAAAAAGCAAGCAACACCACCAATGGTTTTACCTTATATAGGGTAATAAGCGTTTTAGATAAAATCCAAAAACCAGTGAACGAAAATAACGATAAATAGATAGATAAAATCCAATAATTACTGCCTGAAAATATATAGATAGGACTACAGATACGAATAAAGGTAAAAGCCCTTTCTTGGTCAAATAGATAATTCGTATTGCTCAAATGAGGAGGAATATCACCTAAAACAATCATCTTCAAATAACCTTTCAAGTCAGACTCGGCTAGCTTTTTAAGAAACTCAAAATGATAGTTGTAAAAAATAGTATCTCCACCTTTATAATAGCTAAAGTAAATAATACCCAACAGCAGACCTGCTGTAACTTTGAAAGAGACCAAATAATAATATGAATTTACCAGCAACGTATCCGAATGCAGTTTCCTAATGTATTTGATCAAAATTATAAGTATCGGTATTTGCAGTATTAATAAGAATAATTCCATCTTAATGTTGAATAATATAAGTCCCTATAGTGCAATATAAACATTTTCTCTTTAAGCAGTATTGACTATAAAGTTCTATACCTGCTTGTGAATCGAATCCTGTTTTCATTTTGACACCTACCGCCGTCCATTGTTTTGAGATTTTATTTAGTTCAGCAGGCAGTTGTTCCAGCAATTCAAAGGCTTCTTCAGGAAACCCCTCTTCCAATCCCGCCAAGTAGCGTGCCATCTTGAAGGGAATAACCACGTTAATAATGATGTTGTAAACAGCAGTGTCCGTAATACCAGGAACTGTTCCATTCATGACTTCTCCAAAGTTATAATGTTCCTTCCAATAAGTGGATACGGGCGTTTTAAGAAAATTTAAATATTCTTTTATCGTTTGCCTTTCATAAATAAGGTTAATCAATTTATCACTATTGTTCAACATAGACGCCAGCTGGGCTATACGAATAGTAGGGAAATTATAGGGACGTGTACGAAGGAATTTCCATTGGTGTGTAGCCATTTTCCCTCCTTCCAAGGAATATTTGTGTGCCAGAAATGTGTATTCTTTTTTCAAGCTACTAGTATAAGAGTCTTCTGGCGCCGTCTCTAATAATCCTGCCTGCCCAAAGAGTAGTGCTTCTAATTGCATTTGATTATGGGCATGTTTTAAAACTAGTTTATAAGGCACCGCACGGCTTAGCTGGTCGAAGGCATCGTTGTTTATTTTATACCCAAAATTACGTGCCAATACCTGCCAAAAAGTAGCCTCCCAATCGTTGTTTGAAAGCGTATATAATTCCAAAATTTCTTTTCCTTTTCTTTCCAGTCTTTCGATAAGAACTTTATCAAGTAGTCCAGCTACGTGTACTTCTGGAATTTCGTTGAGGTAGTACTGACAAGGGAGCTGGATGCCCGAATTTATAAACGTTCGGTATTTATCGAGCAATACTATATCCACTTTATCCTTCAATACAAGTACAGGAATAGGACTTTCGTCTTCACGAAAAATAGCCCTGTCGTTTTCCCATACCACATGCAAGATTATAGTGTCGTAGTTTTTATCTGATTGATGTTTGTGCAAATACCAATCAGACGATTTGAGATGTATTTCGACATTCCCATGCCAATCTATTCCATCCATTCGAATACGCGCATGAGAGAAGTCGGGCCCTTGGTCGGTATTTTGATGACCGGGGTGTAAAATAATAATCTCTTCGCCATTTTCAAGCTTCAATTCTTTTTTATCAAAAAACTGATAGCGCCATATAAAATGTATAAAAAATTCATTCATAAAAAACAGTAACTCTAAAATTTATAAAAAAGTAAAAGTAAAAATTAAACTATATTCTTGATTAGAAAAGCACTACATGTATTTTTCTAAATAATCTTGCATTTCTAACTGTACTTTCTCCGCTTCCTTGGCTGCATCTGTTGCAAAATTTTCGCCTGAAGAAGCATAAATAATTGCTCTTGATGAATTTACCAACAAACCACAATCCTTAGTCATTCCGTATTTCGATACTTCTCCCAAATCACCACCTTGTGCACCTACTCCTGGTACAAGAAGGAAATGTTGGGGTACGTACTGACGAATGGTAGCAAACTGCTCTGCTTTAGTAGCACCTACTACAAACATTGTGTTGCCATCGTTGCCCCATTGTGCAGCAGTTTTTAATACTTTTACAAACAATGCTTCCTTGTCTTCTCCTGCTTTCAAAATCTGAAAATCATTACTTCCCATATTAGATGTCAAGGCTAAAATAATAGCCCATTTACCTTCAAAGTCTAAGAATGGCTTCACCGAATCTTCTCCCATATAGGGCGCAACGGTAACTGAATCGAAATTCATTTGCTCAAAAAAAGCACGTGCGTAGAGGCTTGATGTATTTCCAATATCCCCTCTTTTTGCGTCGGCAATAGTAAAGATGTCTTTTGGAATATACGCTAACGTTTTTTCAAGACTCTCCCAGCCCTTTGCTCCCATGGCTTCGTAGAAAGCGGTATTGGGTTTATAGGCTACCGCATAATTATGGGTAGCATCAATAATTCGTTTGTTAAATTCAAAAACAGGATCCTTTTCTTTCAATAAAAAGGAAGGAATTTTAGCTAAATCGGTATCTAAGCCAATACAAAGGTAAGAATGCTTCTGCTTGATTTGATTTATTAGTGTTTGTCTATCCATTATCGAAGATCTTCTACCGATACGTTGGTATATTTCGTTTTGTCAAAATTAAAATAGGTATCTTCTAATTTCATATTAGGCGTAAAGGATTTGATCATGTAAGTGTAAACACTTCCATTTTTCTCATATATTTTCCAACTGCGCACCGCTTTGTCGGCTTTGCTTACTTCAATTTTAATCTTGAAAAATTTGCTTTTTTTAATATCTTCAGGGTTCAATTCTACCACGTCATAAGCCACGCCGTTGTAGACTTTTTCTTCCAAGAAATGATACTTATATCCTTTTTTATAAAGTGTATAAATTTTAGTGGGTGTTACTTCATTTTCTTCTGGTTCATAGGAAGATATATTTACTTCGTTTACATCTTTTAAGTACGTCCAAACAGTCGTACCATTATTATAAACTTCCTGATTACCCATTTTTAAGTGGAATTTTGCACCTTTCACCTCAATATCCCCCTCAGAGGTTTCTTTCACTTTTGCCTGTGGGTTATCGAGTGTAAAACTGAATTTTGCTTTAAAAGAAGGCATATCTTTATATTTTTTGCTCATCGCATCCAATATTGTCTGTGCTTTAGTATCATTTTGAGCAGAGACCGCAAAACCAAAAACAACCAACATTAACAACGTACTTACTATCTTTTTCATTCCCTGTATTTTATATAATATTCTAACAAATAAGTACTAGACACATTCCTTATACGTAAACCTAAGGTTTATAACTGCTAATAATAAGAGGTTTTACACTCTAATAGTACACTTATATTACCTCTGCGAAATATCTTAATTACTCTTTCCTAGGTCTGACAATAATTGTTCCAAACTAAATTCATCCTTAATCAAAACCTCTCGGGCTTTACTTCCTTCAAAATGCCCAACGATACCTGCCGCTTCCAATTGATCAATTAATCGACCAGCCCTATTATACCCTAATTTCATTCTACGTTGAATAAGCGATGTACTTCCTTGTTGGGTAGAAACAATCAACCTTGCGGCATCGTCGAACAGCTTATCTCGGTCTGCAAAATTAAATGCCTCGCTTTTCTGCTGACCGTCTTCCATATCCGCATCGCTAAACTCTGGCAATAAATAGGCTGTAGAATACCCTCTTTGCGAACCTATATACTCACATATCTTATCTACTTCAGGCGTATCTACAAAAGCACATTGCAGACGAATAACTTCAGATCCTTGAGAAAACAACATATCTCCTTGACCTATGAGCTGCTCTGCACCACTGGCATCTAAAATAGTACGAGAGTCAATCTTAGAGGTTACTTTAAACGACAATCGGGCAGGGAAATTCGCTTTGATAATACCGGTAATCACATTCACCGACGGACGTTGTGTAGCGACCACCAAATGTATCCCAATAGCTCTGGCCAATTGAGCCAAACGAGCAATTGGGGTTTCCACTTCTTTTCCTGCCGTCATCATAAGATCGGCAAGCTCGTCTATAACCAAAACGATATAGGGCAAAAATCGATGTCCGTTGTTTGGATTTAACTTGCGCTCTACAAATTTCAGATTGTATTCTTTCAGATTTCGACAGCCTGCTTCTTTTAGCAAATCATAACGGGCATCCATCTCTACGCAAAGAGAATTGAGCGTATGTACTACTTTTTTTGTATCCGTGATGATGGCTTCTTCGCTATCGGGAAGTTTTGCCAAGAAATGCCGCTCTATAGTATTATAAATAGAAAGCTCTACCTTCTTTGGATCTATTAATACAAACTTAAGTTGTGAAGGATGCTTTTTATATAAAAGAGACGCCAGTAAAATATTTAACCCAACAGATTTCCCCATACCTGTAGCTCCAGCCATCAGTAAGTGGGGCATTTTTGCTAAGTCAATAATAAAGATTTCATTAGAAATTGTTTTACCAAAAACTACAGGTAATTCTTTATCACTAGAAATAAATTTTTCGGTAGAAAATACCGAACGAGCGCTTACCATTTCTTTATTTTTATTGGGCACTTCAATCCCAATCGTTCCCTTTCCGGGCATTGGCGCTATGATACGAATACCAAGTGCCGAAAGACTCAAGGCTATATCGTCTTCCAAACTTTTTATTTTAGAAATACGGATCCCTGCTTCGGGAACTATTTCATAAAGCGTAACCGTAGGGCCAATGGTCGCTTTGATACTGGCTATACCAATACTGTAGTTGCCAAGTGTCGCTACAATTCTATCTTTGTTTGCTTCTAATTCTTCTTTGGTTACCGTCCCTGTTCTGTTGCCATCATACTCGTTTAAGAGGTCGAGTGTTGGGTATTTGTAATGTGGCAAATCTAGCGTTGGGTCATAATTTTCGAGCGCCCCTTCGTATCTTCTTTCAATATCTTCCTCGTAGGGTACCACAATTTTGTCTGCCACTCCTATCGTATTGGGGTCAAAAGGGGGATCAATAGGTAGCGGCTCTACTTTAGGAATATAAACAGGAATAATTTCTTCAGGAACTTCCTCGATTATAAGTTCCAATTCCTTTTTCTCTGCTTTCTTATTGTCTTTTGTTATAGTTTTTACTTCCCAATTTTTTGTAGGGTCGTCTTCTTCCTCTTGCTCTTCATCGCTTTCTTCTTCCTCTTCTATAAATTCTTCTTCCTCATTTTCATCTATCACTTCTTGTTCTTCCTCCTGAGGTCTTGGCTCTATAAGCTCTACCTCATTTTTAAACGTTGTAATATTGAAGAAGAAAACAACAAATCCGATACCCATCAGGATCACAAGCAAAGGCGTAGCCCAGCCTATCAGCGCTTCTGAAAATTCGGCGAGTACATATCCGATACCGCCACTAAGAAACGACAGATTCACTTCGCCCTCTGCTTTCAATACTATATAGCCTAGCGCAAAACTGGTCCATAAAATAAAAAAAGCATTTGTTTTTATGGTTTTCGGGAGGTCTATTAAGTCTCTTTCAAAAACAATCCTAAAGCCAAATAGGAATACAATAGGAACAAACAAAAACGAGGCTATACCAAACCATTTGAATATAAATACATAAGCCATTATAGCACCTATTAGCCCTAAAAAATTTTGTGCTTCTTTACCAGAATCCAATATAGTTGTGCCAAAAAAAGCTTCCACTACACTTTGATCTTCCGCCCCTGTAAAAAGGTAAGACACGAAAGATATTGCCATGCAGAAAGAAAAAGCAAGAATACTAAAACCCGCAAGCAACTGAAACCTTCTATCCTTCACAAAACGAAGTGTGAGAAATGGCTTCCTCGGTTCGCGTTCCTCTTCTATCTCCTCTATTTTCTCCCCTTTTCTTCTATTTTTCTTTTCGGGGCTGTTTTTAGGCTTTTTGTACGTATTTTCTGCCATAATAATTAGTTACTACAAAGTTACACGAGTTTGTCAGATTTAAAAATACTGAATGTAGAAAACGATTAAATCTTGCTGTATTTTCAGAAGAGGTGAAAGACAGGCAAAATGCTTCTTGATAAGCTATCCTAAAAAATAACGCTGATTACTTAATTCGAAATAAAGAAAAAATTCCATGGTTCAACTTTAGCCAATAAATCTTTCCTGAAGCCTTGAGCTTATATTTCATATAAAAATATTTTTTATGAAATACTTTTATATAATAACTGTAACGAATTTATTTTTCGGAGTCTTCTTACTGCTAGCAAATTTCAATTTACTATAAATCTTAAAAAAAATAGTGTAACAATGCAATAGAAGACCCTATTTTTTATCCATAAAACTATATACGTGTAACATGTATATAATAATACTATTATTTAAAAAAATAATTTTTAAAAACAAATTACTACTTAATTATGAAAAAGAAAATCATTACAACTATACTACTCTTTATTGGGTTATTCAATTGCGCTCTTTCGTGGGGGCAAACAATCACACCATCATCTGGCACTTATTGCACGGGGACTTGGGTTACTTATGAAATCGATGAAGCCACTTTTGTTGAATATGAAAATTGGTCTTGGAGCAATGGATCTACGGGTCAAAGAGTCAGTTATTTATGTGATGGCTCGTCCAGTGAAATGGAAATTGTAGCGAGGGGTACAAAGACCATTGATGCCATAACTTATGGTCTTACAGATTGTAGTTCTTGCGAAGGCGCTGGAGATGCATGTACAGAAGAATCCGCTACTAATTTCACTTGTACAAGATCAACAATTACCAGCATAGAACTAACCGCAACAGCTTCTGTACTATTAAAACCTACCACACCTATCTTTTCAGAATCTACTACAAACGTAGCCTGCGGAGCGCAAATAGCGTTAACCTATAGCGTAGAGCCCGACCCTGAAGTAGTTAAATATGGCTGGAGTTATGCTCCGTGGACGGAGCAAGCTTATTCTACAAGCAATTCTATAAAACTTTACACTTCCCCTTATGACGCTCCTTTAATAGTAGTTTTTGCTGAAAGCAAAGATTGCCCTGGCTTAATTTCAGATGCTGCTACCATTAAAATAAACCGAAAGCCTCTTGCTCCTATTTTAGATGAAGCAAATAGCCCTGTGAGTGGTACTATTATTCGAAGCAGTTCCGATGAATATACCTTTACAATACTTCCATCGGAAGGCGCTAATTCATATTCTTGGGCTTGTGCTTCTCCGATCCAAAATCATATAGGAATAGGAAACAATACAGGGACCTCTGTAAATTGGGTATTTCCTCAATCAGGAAAAGGGAACTTCATTGTTTTGCCTCATAGCGCTTGTGGTGACGGAGCTCCTGCCTTAATTAAGTTTGATGTAATACCAATTAAATTAA
>JAYSUZ010000243.1:0-3344 GCA_043718845.1 Cytophagales bacterium | reverse complement strand
CTATAGTGCACTGCCAAAAGTGCTCCTAATAAAGTATTGCCTAGAAATTAACAAACAAAATAAAAATACTTTAGTTATCTTTAGGCTGAATTACTGATGATTACGGGAATGGGCGATGAACTTCAAACCATGAAAAAGGGAATTATAGAACTCGCCGATGCTATTGTTATCAACAAAGCTGATGGTGCAAATAAAGCAAAAGCAGAACGTACGGCAGTAGATGTAAAACAAGCATTACATCTATTTTCACAAAAAACGATAACACAAAAAACAGCGGTACTTACGTGTTCGGCAAAAGAAGCAATGGGCATCTCCGAAATAGGTTTACTACTCGAAAATTTCAAAAAAGAAGCCCTTATACAAGGTTCTTGGCAAGAGAAAAGAGCAAAAAATAGCCAACAATGTCTTTTTCGTACCCTAAATTTTCGTTTACAAAAAGATTTTTATGCTCATGCTTATATTCAGAAAAATATTAAAAAGATTGAAAATGAAGTAGCTAAAGGTAATTTCTCGCCTCAAGCAGCCGCAAATCTCTTGTTAGAAAATTATAAAATAAAAAAATAATTTTTTCGCAATCGGATTTTTATATTTTTACGTAATACTAATTTGAGTTGTTATACTAGTACATTCGAAAAATTGGCTTATTGACCATCCCTTTTTTTCATTTAAACGAACGATTATGAATACTACAAAAGATAATTATACAGAACAAGAAGACGCTATTTGGACAGTCCTAAATACTCGTTTGTTACAATTTTTACCCGAAACTGCCGACAAGGCCGTTTTCGATGGCATCCAAAAACTTGGCTACCCTTCCGATAGAGTACCTAGTTTGGAAGAAATAAACAGCAAACTCAACGCGCTTACCGATTGGACAGTGATACCACTCGAAGACATGGTAGAAGACCATGAATTTATAGCGATGCTGGCTCAAAAAAAATACCCTTGTCGTACTTGGCTGCGCTCTCAAGAGCAGTTGGACAACGACATAGACGAATACGATATGTTTCACGACATTATTGGACATACACCTCTACTGACTATCCCTGCCTATTCGAACTATCTTACGGGATTAGGGCAACTCGCATTGGAAAACATAACCAACAAAGAAGCCATTGCGCTCTTGAAAAGAGTGTATTGGCATTCCATTCAATTTGGTCTTATAGCCAGCGAAAACACCTTGAAAATATACGGCGCGCACCTTATTTCATCTACAGGCGAAACTATTTATTCTATCAGTGCTGGTGTTCCAAAGTATAACCTTGATGTTGCCATCATGATGAATACTCCTTATAAAAGAGGTAGCTACCAAGAAAAATACTTTGTTATTAATACTTATGACGATCTGTTTAATAGTTTGGATGCTCTAAAAGCTGAATTAGCAAAACGTATGTAATAAAGTTTAAAGTTTAGGGTTTAAAGTTTAAAGTTAAGGGTATTTAGCTGTAGGTTGTTACTATTTCTGATTCGTAAAAAATATGTTTTTTCGCACTGTAAACTATTCACAAACCACCATCACCGAATTGATGATTCCTGCTTATGCCAATTTTGGGGGGAAAATACATGGGGGCATTCTTCTTTCTATGATGGATAAGGTAGCGTATGCTTGCGCCTCCAAACATGCAGGCAGTTATTGCGTGACGGTCTCGGTAGATACTGTAGATTTTCTAGAACCAATAGAGGTGGGTGAATTAGTTTCGCTTCACGCTTCGGTAAATCATGTAGGAACTACTTCCATGATTGTAGGCATAAGGGTAGAGGCCGAAAATGTTATTACAGGAATAAAAAGACATACAAATACTTCTTATTTCACAATGGTTTCTAAAGGACAAAACAACCATCCAAAAGAGGTGCCTGGGCTTGAATTGGAAACAGAAGTCCAAGTTCGAAGATTTCTAGAAGCGATAACAAGAAAAGGCTTAAAACACGAATACAAAGTACAGTTGAACAACGAAAAAACGAGCCTTTCTGTAAAAGAAGAGATAAAAAAGGTAACAAAGGGGCGGTATATTTTGAAAAGTGGGCTGGAGTTATAACGGTTTCTGCTTCTTACTAAAACATATTTCTAAAATAGTTAGATTGACCTTCCTACAAAAAATGGTTGCAGGATTTCTCCTGCAACCAGCATCATAAATTTCAATTATTAGAAAGCCTCTATTACCCTATATTTTCTGGATCTAGTTCATCTGAAATATCAATTGCCGAAAGCATTATTTTCATATTGCGCATCGTAACCCAAGCAGTACCAATACCGAGTGTAAATATGATAATCAACATTCCGATAAATAACATGCTAAACACATCGCCAACTTTTAAATCACTATTAAAATTACATTTACGACCATCTTGATACACTACTAAATTATTGGTGTTGTATACATTTAGGTCTTTCACAAACCAGAAAGCATAAATACCAACCGTGATGATTGAAAGAAATATACCTTTTAACATGATCAAGAAAAGCGTCATCCCTTCCCCTTCAAAATCGAATGTAAGTCTACCAAGTTTAAGGTGCTGCATTATGTATTTCATAATAGCAACTCTTGCCCAAGAACTATAGATACCTAAGGTTACCACTGTCAATAAAGTATTAACAAGGAAAAGTTTAATGAAGTCCAATAGAATTCCAGTATATTCAAATGTTTTTTCATTCCAATGGGTATGGCTTGTATCGTACATAAGCCCCGAATGAATGGAGAAAGGTAGTCCTCCTAAAATAGCCACTGTAAATAATAACAATCCTATTGTAGGCAATTTGAAAATTAATAATCCTAAAATCATAAGCGCAAAAACAGCTATTAAAAATCCTTTCAAAATATCAGCTCCATCACCTGTGTATGAAAAGGGTTTGTTAGAGAAAGTCGTATTTCCCATTAAGTATTTAGCCTCTTTCACTATTGCCCATGGTATATAAATACCCAAAGTAAATACACACAGAAATGCATTAGAGATAAGAATCCCAAAATATTGGGCACCCTCTCCTGTAAAATTGAATTTGTTATTTTTAAGCATAATTAATAATAGTTTAAGGTTTAAAAATTTAGTTAGTACTACTACGACTATTTGAATAAAAAGTTCGATACCAGCATTATAATACCGTAAAATGGTAATTAAATCGTATTTTTATCCTAAATTACACTATTATGAATCCTTACTTTAAGTATATTCGTATACATTAAAGCCTAACAAAATTACTAAAATGAAAATCGATACTTCAAAATTTAAATTCATACATATCCTCTTAATTTCCTTTTTCCTTGGAATATTTGGTCTAGACAGGTTAGTGCTTGGGTATAAAAATTGGTGGATAAAAGGAATTACGCTTGGCGGCTGTTCTGTATGGG
>JAYSUZ010000242.1:0-7363 GCA_043718845.1 Cytophagales bacterium | reverse complement strand
TCAATAATTTATATCCTTCTTTTTTACTACCTCCAAATGGTTCAAATCTTTTTTCTGCTGTTCATTTAAATAAGGAAATTCATAAAGAAATTACGTCACTTTTTCAAACGGATGGATTAGAATTTGTTATGAAAATGAATGAAAAAGAATTTGGATTACAGAAGAAAATTGATGGATTTGTATATTCATATCCATATGTTTCGATAGCGGATACTTTTAAAAGGTATATTTTTTATTTGGCTGCTATAAAATCGAATAAAGAGTCAATTCTTTTATTGGAAGAGCCAGAAGTGCATGCCTTCCCACCCTATACAGGAATGCTTGCCGATAAAATAGCGATGGATGAAACTAATCAGTATTTTATTACTACACATAGCCCGTATTTGCTTCATACCCTTATTGAAAATACCGCAGCTGAAAACTTGGCTCTTTTTATTACGTATTATGAAGGCTATGAAACAAAATTAAAAGAGTTATCGCCTTCGGATATTCAACTTATTGTAGACGATAGCATAGATGTATTTTTTAACCTTGATAGGTTTATAGGAAATGAAGCATAAAATTTTATTTGTTCCAGAATGTTATGGCGATACATTGATTGTAGAGCTTTTACTAAGATCATTGGCTATATTTTCTCATCTTAAAATTACGGAGGTCGTAAATCATCAAAAAGGTATTAATAAAGTAGGAGCGGCAATGAAGTCTGTGGGTCAAAGGAAGGATAAGCTAGCGATTGGTATAGTAGATAACGATAAGAAAATTACACATAGCTACATTAAAGAATTTATAGATATCACTCCTGTCAATAATGAAAATTCCAACTTGCAGTTAAAGAAACATCCAACTCATAATCAGTTTTTAATTGTTTTAAATCCAGCCTTTGATCAATGGCTTTTAAATTGTGCCGCTGCAGTAGCCGTTAACCCCATTGATTATCATTTAAATGTATTGGACGTAAATGCTTTTAAAAGTATAACAAAAGATGTAAACCTGAAAAGTAATCAAAATTTTGTTACCTTTGTAAAAGAACTAAAACGAAAAGAATCAAACCCTATGATGACACTACAAAATTGGCTTAAGCTAATTGCAGAAGGAAATGTTCCGGGGTAGTCTATTGTAAAAGAAATAGTAATATTAAAAGCCGGATAGTTTATCCGGCTTTTTTAATTTTAATAAATTTATAAAAAATGAAAAATATAGTAGGTGCGGTGTTGATGTTTGTAGGGGCTATTTTTTTTTCTACAAAGGCTATAATGGTAAAACTTTCTTATTTACACGAGGTGGACGCCATCACGGTGTTGACGTTGCGTATGTTGTTCTCTTTGCCGTTTTATGTAGTGATTCTGATTTTAAATCGAAAAAAGCTACTGGAAGCTAAAGCCAATTTAACCCAAAAAGATTGGATAAATGTAGTCATAATGGGAATTACGGGATATTATATCGCCAGTATTTTCGACTTTGTTGGCTTGCAGTATGTAACGGCAGGGTTGGAACGATTGATTGTGTTTATTTATCCCACTATTGTGGTAATTTTGTCGGCTATTTTTCTAAAAAAGAAAATTGGGAGAACGGAATATATAGCACTGGCGTTAACCTATTTCGGTGTATTTATTGTGTTCTTCGACAAAGCTGTGGTGGCGCAAAATAACGTCTGGTTGGGCAGTGCCTTGATTTTCGTAAGTGCGTTTACCTATGCCGTTTATTTAATTGGTACAGGACAATTGACCCCTAAGTTTGGTTCCGTAAACTTTACCGCCTTATCTATGCTAGTATCTACATTGGTCATCTTTATTCATTTCTTGGTAGTAAGTAAGGTTAATACTCTTTTTGTGAAAAAGGAAGTACTTTGGTTGTGTGTAAATATGGCGATTTTTTCTACGGTCATTCCATCCTTTATGATCGCAGAAGGAATACGGCTGTTAGGCTCTGGAAAAGCTTCTATAGTTGCCAGTGTAGGTCCAGTGTCCACTATAGTGCTGGCATACTATTTTTTAAATGAGTCATTTGGTCTGATTCAATTTATAGGCACGATTTTGGTACTAACCGGTGTATTATTTGTAAGCTTAAAGAAGAATTGAGCAACGGATATATAAGCGCTAAAGCGTATCTTTGTAAACAGAAATTTGATAGCATGATTGATAATTCTAAGTATTATACTCCTTCTCAGATAGTGGAGGAACTCGACAGATATATTATAGGGCAGCACGAAGCAAAACGTCACGTAGCCATTGCGCTCCGCAATCGTTGGAGAAGAATGAATGCCGTAGAAGATATGAAAAAAGAAATTGTGCCCAACAACATTCTTATGATTGGTTCTACAGGTGTGGGCAAAACAGAAATAGCTCGAAGGTTGGCAAAATTGTCTGATGCTCCTTTTACCAAAGTAGAAGCTTCTAAATTTACCGAAGTCGGTTATGTAGGTAGAGACGTAGAAAGTATGGTGCGTGACCTTGTAGAACAGAGCGTGAACATGGTAAAAGCTCAGCGCAAAGAAGCCGTGAAAATAAAAGCTTCGTTGGCGGTAGAAGAGATTATACTAGATGCCTTGATTCCTCCGGTGAAAAATACTACAGGCGCCATGTTTGATGCGGAAGGAAATGCCATAACTCCAGAAGACCAAGAATTAAATGAAAAGACGAGAGCGCTTTTTAGAGAGAAAATAAAAAGTGGAGAACTCGATGAACGTAAAATAGAAATTGATACGCAGCAAAGTCAAGTATCAGGAATGGGTGTTATAGGCGGTCCGATGGACGAGAGTACTATGATGAACATTCAGGATATGATTGGCGGTATGATGCCGAAGAAAAATAAAAAACGAAAAGTGACGGTAGCCGATGCTCGAAAAATATTGTTGGACGAGGAAGCGGCGAAACTTATCGATATGGATGAGGTGAAGGAAGAGGCAATTAAAAAAGCTGAAAATACAGGTATTATTTTTATTGACGAAATAGATAAAATAGCCAATTCTTCTAAGAAAGGTGGAGGAGGTGCAGACGTCAGCCGTGAAGGTGTTCAACGAGATTTATTGCCGATTGTAGAAGGAAGTACGGTCAATACAAAATATGGTGCTATCAATACCGATCATATTCTTTTTATTGCCGCTGGAGCCTTTCACGTTTCCAAACCCTCCGATTTAATTCCCGAATTACAAGGACGATTTCCTATTCGTGTAGAGTTGAACAGTCTTACAAAAGATGATTTCTATAAAATCTTGAAAGCACCTAAAAATGCGCTTACTAAACAATATGAAGCGCTACTCGCTTCTGAAGAAGTTGAATTAAGTTTCAACGACGATGCGCTGGAGAAAATAGCCGAAATAGCCTTTGAAGTGAATGCAGAAGTAGAAAACATAGGCGCCAGAAGACTTCATACCGTAATGAGTTTATTGCTGAATGAATTTATGTTTGACGTACCCGATAAAATAACTGCAAACTCGAAAATACTGGTAACGAAAGAACTGGTAGAAGAGAAACTTTCGGGTATGTTAAAAAATCGAGATTTGAGTCAATATATATTGTAATGCATAAAGAGAAAGAGAAAGAGAAAAAGTAGAAATAAGGAAATACATTTAATTCGCCTCTTAAACTTTAAATATTAAACCTTAAACATTAACCCTTCCAAACTAATAAAAATGAAAATAGTAGTACTTGATTCGAAGACAATAGGAGAGCAGAAAGAATTTGAAATGTTTGGTGCTTTTGGTGAAGTGGTCGTATATCAATATACAAAACCAGATGAAGTTTCCGAAAGAGTAGGCGATGCGGATATTATTATTACTAATAAAGTAGTAATAAATAAAAATATAATGGATCAGGCAGTGCATCTGAAATTGATTTGCGTGGCTGCTACTGGCACTAATAATGTTGATTTGGAGTATGCTGCGTTAAAAGGGGTAATGGTAAAAAATGTAAAAGGATATTCTACGGATGGCGTTGCTCAGCATACATTTGCGTTGATCCTTTATATTTTAAATCATATTTCATTATACGATCCTTATGTGAAAAATAAATCGTATTCCAACTCTTCTATATTTACGCATCATGGTTGGCCCATTCATGAGTTAGCTTCTATGCGATTCGGAATCATAGGGTTTGGGGCGATAGGCCAAAAGGTAGCCAAAATTGCCCATGCCTTTGGTGCAGAAGTTGTTTTTTATTCGACTTCAGGGAAAAACGAAACTAATAATTTCGAACGTGTTTCGCTAGAGGTGCTTTTGAGTTCTTCGGATATTGTTTCTATTCATGCACCATTAAATGATGCGACTTCGAACTTGATATCGTATAAAGAATTACAAACGATGAAACCTTCTTCTATATTGGTAAATACAGGTAGAGGAGGAATTGTAAATGAAAGAGATTTAGCCAAGGCATTAGACGAAGAGGTTATACTAGCAGCAGCATTGGATGTGTATGAAAAGGAGCCAATAGCCGAAATGAATCCGTTATTGCTTATCCGAAATAGAGGCCGCCTGATTACAACGCCTCATATAGCATGGGCTGGAGTAGAGTCTCGAGAAAGGTTGTTAGATGGAGTTTGTGAAAATATTAAGGCGTTTACAAGTCTTTTGTCTGTAAACTAAACGGATAGAAACTACTAGATAAAAAAAGGATATAGATGTTTAATTATCTATATCCTTTTTTTTGTACTACAAAAGAAGATTATTTCTTTAGTTGATTGTTTTTATACATATCGGCACTTATCATCGACATCATTTGTTGCATCGTTCGTTGCATATTTTCGGAAGAGCCGTCTAGGAAAATTGTATTTCCTTTACCATTTTCTGCAAAATGTTTTATTGCTTCTGTCCACATAGAGAATAAAATTACGGAGGTGTCAAGATTTGCTACTTGCATTTCTTTAGCCGCTTCAGCCATACCCTTAGCTACTTCTTGGCGGAACAATGCCACTCCTTGACCTCTTAGTTGAGCCGCTTGTCTTTCTGCTTCTGCGGATATTTTAATAGCATTACCGTCTGCTTCGGCAGCTTTTGTTTTTGTAATTAACAACGCTTGTCCTTCATTTTCCGCAGCAGCTTTAAGGTTGTTAGAAGCCACTACTTGAGCCATAGAGCGCATAATAGCGTCGTCAAATGTAATGTCATTCAGTTGTAAGTCTATTAAATGAAAACCCCATTCGGCTAGCGTATGGTCTAGATTTTCTTTTACATCACCCACAATCTCGTTTCTAAGAGAGAGTACTTCGGATTGTTTTTTAGTAGCAACAAATCCTCGGATATTACCTTCAACCGTTCTAATTAAGGCTTGCATAAAGCTTCTATCGTCCATAAATTTGAAGGCGACATTTTTCACAGTTTCTTCTGCTTGGTCAACTACAGAATATAAAATCATAGCTTTAAAAAAAACATTTGCCTGATCTTGTGTCGTAGCTTGAAATTCCATTTCCGCAGAACGGTTTTGAATAGAAATTTTTTTGTGAATTTTTTCTATCAATGGGAGTTTTAAACTTAACCCTGGAGAAAGAATTCTACGGTACTTACCAAACACCGTAATTACACCTACACTACCTTGCTGAATCGTGACAAACGACGAGAACAAAATAACAATTCCCATGAATAATAGGAAATACAATATGACATCCATTTTACGTTGAATTTTAAAAGGTTTAATTTTTTATTTTACTTCACTTTAATTTATTATCAATATTACAACTTTTTTTATTTATTCCTATCTCGAAGTGCAATTTCGTAAGCTCTTTCATAATGCACACTTAGATTTTGCCAGTCAAAGGCTTCTGCCGTTCTTTCTACACGGTTTCTTTGTGTTATTCTATCTTTTCTATTTAATTTTATAAAAGTATAGAGTTGGTCGGCAAGTTGATCTACCGATTCGTTGTAGGACTTACTTTTTCTATTTACTACATAGATTCCTTTTTTCTCATGATCGGGAATTGTTTGCATTACATACTCTCCAAAACCTGCAAGGTCTGAAGTGGCAGTAGGCACACCACTCGCGATACATTCCAGAGGCGTATACCCCCATGGCTCATAATAACTAGGGAAAACACCCAAGTGGCAACCTCTTACAAACTGTCCATATTCCATCGCAAATAAGGGGTTGGAAGGAGCGATGAAATCTGGGTGGTAAACAATCTTCACTTTATCGTGTTGATGGTTTATTAAATTAGAAGAACGTAAATAATTTAGGATATCATCTCCGCCATCATTTTGCAAATTATGTGTTACAACGGAAGGGAGATTATTTGTTTTCCAAGACTGTAATTCTCTTTTTAGCCTAAGTGCCCAATATTCATCTACAAATTGGTTCAAATCATGTTGTTTTGCCCCTGGGTTTGAGGCGGTGTTATAAAAGAATTTTTCCGCTACTATTTTTGTGATTTCATCGCATGTGTGTCTTATTTCATGCATTTGAGCTCTGGAATGAATCACATCGGGGTTGATACTATGATAGGGCTGTTTTGTAATAAAAAACATAACTACCGTAGTGTCTATATTCTCGTTTTTTAGTCTCCAATTCAATCTTGCTAAGGCTTCTAAGGTCATATCAAACCCTTTATTTTTATATTCATATCTTCCAGAAGTGAAGAAATAAAGGGTTTTATCTAAGTCGAAGGAGTAACTCTGAAAGAAATGCCCCATCACGAATTGATGGATTTTATCTTTATATTCTTTGTGTAAGTTTTGAAATTCGTGCAACGCGGTAAACCGTTCAATGTTTAGCCCATTCGGTAGGATGACGTCTGGTTTTCTACCCAACAACGATTCACACTCTTTGGCTGTCACTTCGCTTACCGTAGTGAATACATGTGCACCATGCGCTGCCGCCCTTTCAATACGTGCCGTAGCTTCGATATTGAAATTCCGAGCTTCGTTTAGCCAATCAAAATAAGGTAAATGCTCATAAAAGTTAGGATCGTTCATAGCCAAATAACGGCCTAGAATAGTAGCATGTGTAGTGAAAACTATGGAAATATTTCTGTTTTCGTAACGCAATTCAGGAATGGCAGTACCTACCATCCATTCGTGGAAATGGGCTATAACATGCTTTTGAGTAGTTTTAGGATCTACCAGTTCGGTAAGGAATAATTTTGTAAGAAAACCAAATGCGATAATTTGATCCATTAATAAATCTCCTTCATTGGTAGAAATAGAATGGTGCTCCCAAAGCAAATATTTAGCTTCTGCCATACGTTCTCTTATGCTATTGGGATTGATCAATACAACGAGTGGCCTTCCCGAAACCAACCAAAAACCAAAGTGTACTTCCACCCCCATAAGTCGGAGTTTTTCTACCGCTTTTCCAAATGGAGAGTCGTAGTCATCGCAAGGTTCAAACTCTGCTGGTAATCTACTATGGAGGTACGGGCCTACTAAACAGTAATTATC
>JAYSUZ010000241.1:0-3350 GCA_043718845.1 Cytophagales bacterium | reverse complement strand
CAAGATTCTATTGCCTTAAAACCTCTTGAACCTGAAATAATAGTTTCCATAGGCAGAATAGAACCAGAACTAAAAATCGTAAAACTCAGTTCGGAAGTAAGTGGTATAGTTAAAAAAGTATATTTTCAAGCAGGCGATTCTGTAAAAAAAGGAGCTATCCTTATTGAATTGTCAAACGATTTGGAACGTGCTCAATTGGCTGTAAACAGCAGTCAAGTACAAACGAAATATGCCGACATAGCCTCCGCCGAAGCTAATATGGAAGGTGCTAAACTGAAAATGGAAAACCTAAAAATAAGAGCCGAAAGATTAAAAAGCAGTTTTGACAAAGGTGCAGAAACCAAGCAAAATTTGGACAACGCTACAACAGATTATCTAACCGCTCAAAAAGAAGTAGACCGACTTACAAATGTTGTGTTGACCTACAGAAAACAACAGCAGGAAATAGTACAACAGTCTTCCTTAAATACAGTACAACTTCAACGAAGATTTATAAAGGCACCTGCAGATGGCGTCATCTTAATGATGGATATCACTGAAGGATCCGCCATTCAAGCACTGTCAAGCTTAGCAGATTTTGCACCAAACTGCCCTGTGTCTGTAATCTGCGAAGTAGATGAATTATTTGCAGACAAAATAAAAATGGGAGACAACGCTTATGTACGCTATGCTGGACAAACAGCAAAAATAGCCGAAGGTGAAATTATATTTGCAGCACCTTACCTAAAGAAAAAATCATTATTTGCAGATGTAAGTAGCGATATGGAAGACAGAAGAGTAAGAGAAGTAAGAGTGCGCCTTAAAAATGCAGGCAACCTACTTTATGGATCAAGAGTAGAATGCGTAATTCTTAAAAAATAAATTTATGCTTAAAATAGCTTACCGTTTCATGGTTTACGACAAGCCCAAATTAATTGGCGCACTTGTCGGAGTAGTAATCGCTACTTATTTAATTGGACAACAAGTAGGAGTATTTACATTCCTTACAAATGCTATGAGATCGATAGCAGACAATACCAAGACCGATATGTGGGTAGTAGACCCTTATACCACAAATGTAAATGCACTCGGCCAACTAGATGTGCGACTTGGAAGAGAAATTGAATCGATAGAGGGTGTTCGAAAAGCATATCCAGTAGTGATATCTGCAAGTTCTGCACGTTTCGCAAATGGTAAAACATTTGGGGTTACCGTTATCGGCTCCCAAGCCCCGGACTTTGTGGGTGGCCCTTGGAATCTGTCCGAAGGTACTACCAATGACTTATTTCCTGACGGTGCGGTAACAACCGAATACTTCGACAGGAAAAATATGGGCGATGTAAAAAGAGGTGACTTCTTTGAAATCTCTGGCAAGCGAGTATACAGCGCCGCTATTACCAAAGGTGTGCGAGGCTTTGGTCCTGTATTTGTTTTTACTACATTGGAACGGGCACGCTACTTAACTAAAGTATCAAACAATAAAGTGAGCGCTTTCCTCCTAGACCTAAAACCAGGTGCTGATTCTATAAGAATCCGAAATGAAATAAACCAACGCATATTTGGTGTAAAAGCATGGATGCCGAAAGATTTTGCAAAAGCTACGCAAACCACTATACTAGGCTCTAGCGGCATTGCCATATCCACCTACACGCAGGTCTTCTTTGCTGTCATTATAGGATTCGTTATTGTTGGGCTTTCGCTTTATTCAAGCGCTATAGACCGTCTAAAAGACTATGCTACAATGAAAGCGATCGGAGCAAACAATAATTATCTTAGGAAATTAATTATCACACAAACCTTAATTATTGCAGCGGTAGGCTTCTTGATAGGTACTTTCTTTGTAGAAATGTTCCGTTTCGGCATCAGTAAGGCAGGCACTATATTCGATTTTGCCCCTACCACTCGACTTGCCTTTCTAACCGTAATCCTTGTAGTATCAATGACAGGAGCACTGTTTGCGATACGTCGAATTACAAAAGCTGAACCGGCATCCGTATTTAGAAATTAACACTAACACATTTTATGAAAAAAAATACTACTAATCCTTACCGTTTATATAACGGCATTAAATTCCCTTCAAGCTCAATCCTACAGCTTAAAACAAAGTATAGACTACGCCATAGCCAATCAAGAAGCGTTGAAAAATTTAGATATTGATAGGCAATTGGCAGAAAAGAAAATAAGCGAAGCATACACTACTTTGTTTCCACAAATAAAAGGAATACTAGATGTACGAGACAATTTTATCCTCCCTACTTCTATCCTCCCTTCTACTTCTTTCGGAGGAGCGCCAGACACCTACAGGGCTATCCAATTTGGGCTGAAATACACCAGCACTGCTGCATTAGATGCAACTTGGACATTATACGACCCTACTTTCTATCCTTCTATAAAAGTTCAAAAAATAAACAATCAAGTAGTAGAAAATAATAAAAAAATACAAGAAAATACTATTATCCTAAACGTAAACCGCGCTTATTATTCTGCCTTACTTTCCAAAGAAAAAATCACACTGGCTCAAAGCAATCTCAATAAAAATAAAAAGAATTACGAAGATACTCGAACGCTATACGAAAACAATCAATCCTTAGAATTGGACGTAACAAGATCTAAAATAAATTACGAAAATCAATTGCCCGAACTACAGAGAGCGCAGCAACTTTACGAACAAAGTCTTTTTATGTTAAAGTATCAAATGGGCTACCCTTCAGATTCATCCATCCTATTGTCCGATTCCTTGATATTAAAAAATCTAACAACAAATAATAGTAAAGATAGTATAAACGCTCAAACAAGCCCTGACAATAGACCGGAATATAAAACATTGAAATTTCAACAATCTCAAGAATTAATCAATGTCCGCAAATCAAAATTGGCTTACCTCCCTACGGTGAACTTATATGGGTACCTAGGAAGCCAATCCTTTCGTCCAACATTTGATTTGTTTTCAGGCAACAGTGCATGGTATGGCGTTTCTTACTTAGGACTTAAAGTTTCCGTACCTATTTTTGATGGGACGTTAAAGCACATTCAAACACAAGAATCAAGGCTTATCTTGAAAAAGAAAGAAAATGAAGTTGTAGCTTTTGAAAAGCAATATTCGTATGAAATTCAGAATGCGAGAATAAATGTCCTAAATTCACTTTCAAATGTGTCTATTCGCAAAAACAACATCAAAGCAGCCGAATTCTTAGTCAAGGTAACCCAAAGCAAATACAGTGATGGATTAGCTACCTATAAAGACGTAATCGATTCGGACAACACACTTTCCGATACACAAATCGCTTGCTTCAATGCTTTATAGGTAGCTAATCCATCTCTGTATTTGCTTTGGGTTACCTTGACTAAGAATTCGGCTGCTTTGATGTTGT
>JAYSUZ010000025.1:0-4743 GCA_043718845.1 Cytophagales bacterium | reverse complement strand
GAAAGAGGGAGTGGTAGTGTTTTTTTACTATTTTTTTGAAGACTTTTCAGATAGTATACTCCAAAGTTCTCAAGCGTAATCTGCGATAATTTTGGTATTTTAGGGCTTTTCATAAAGATTGGGAAGCAATATACTATTTTGATTAGTAAGTAACCTATGAAACGACTACTGTATCGCTGTATACTTCATCTTTTATAAATGTTCTTAATATCTTATCGATGCGGTACTTCTGTTTTAAATGATGCTTTTGGTGCAGTACTATAAGTTTATACCATTCTTTGGCCGTAAGTCTACCTAATGTTCGGTGTTTTACTTTATAGGAATGTGTACCTTTTTTTTCAATTTCAAGGGACAGTTTTTGCATCTCTTTTAAGTAGCCAAACATCATGTCTTTTGCTTTTTCCGTATTCTCAATTTGAGACGGTACATAACCTGAAACACCTTTTACTTTCATGGGTGGTAACATCGAAAATAGGAAAACAAAGAATCCCAAGAATGTTTTAATTCCTTTGTCATTTCCATTTTTTTGATCCAAACAATCTCTTATTGCTTTAAAATGAAAATCGTACGTACCTTGTATTTGGTGATGGTACCATTGACCAATGGTCCAATCAGAAGCAGGGGTTACTCTTTTAAATTGATTCTCGCCGTAGTAGCCCAATTCTTTTAACAGGTACTTTGCCACGGGCATAAATTCAAACTGATATATTTTTTCTGTATTCACTCTTTAATTCAAAACTTGAAATGCAAAAATAAAGTAAATTCAAGTCTGCTTAAAATTATTTCGTTAAAACTTTTCCTCTATTCCTAAACCGAACAAGGCAAAATCATATTTAACAGGGTCTTTGGGGTCAAATTCTTTTAGTTTGGTTGTCAATTCAATGGCTGTCAGCCAATCTGTCTGAGGTCGATAAATTAATCCTAACTTCCTAGCCACTCTATCCACATGCACATCGCAGGGACAAACCAATTGAGAGGGCTTTATTTTAGTCCAGATGCCAAAATCTACGCCTTTGGTATCTTTTCTCACCATCCACCTCAAAAACATATTTAGGCGTTTACAGGCAGATTTTCGCTCTGGGGTTGAGATGTGCTTGCGTGTTCGCTCAGGGAAATCTTCCATACTGAAAAATAAGTTATGAAAATCAATCAGCGCTTTAGCTGTGTCTGTTTCCTTATATTGTTTGTCGTACACAAAAGCATTTTCAAGCGATTCGTTTTTTTTATAAAAAGACGAGAAAAAAGATATAAAATAAAGGAGGTCGGTATCGTTGAAGGTACGGTGTTTGAAACCAAGCAATTTTTTCAAGTCTTGATCTTGGTGATTTACCACAAAATCATAAGGTGCATTGTCCATACGGATTATCAGTTCCTTACATTTATTAATGATTGTAATACGCTGTCCCCAAGCCAATACAGAGGCTACAAAGGCCATGATTTCAATGTCTTGTTTCTTAGAAAAAAGATGCGGTATACAAATTGGATCGTTGGCAATAAAATCTGGGCGATTATATTGGTTGTATTTTTTATCTAAAAATAATTTCAGGTCTTTTTTCATTTTCATATAACTAAAAAGGGTTTTGGTTGAAACCAAAACCCTTTTCGTAGTAACTATAATTTTTACCTATTTTCTATTTTTAATATCTACGTAATCACGGCTATTGTAGCCGGTATAAATTTGTCTTGGTCTTCCGATTGGCTCGCCGCCTTCTCTCATCTCTTTGTACTGCGCTATCCAGCCTGGTAAACGGCCTAGAGCAAACATTACGGTAAATAAATCTGTTTGAAGTCCTAATGCTCGGTAGATAATTCCAGAGTAAAAATCCACGTTTGGATAAAGCTTTCTTTCTACAAAATAAGGATCGCTTAACGCTGCTTGCTCTAATTCTTTTGCGATTTCCAACATTGGATCGTTTACGCCCAATTTACTCAAAATATCGTCGCATGCTTTTTTGATTATTTTTGCACGCGGATCGAAGTTTTTGTACACTCTGTGGCCAAAGCCCATAAGACGTACTTCTTTCGTTTTTACTTTTTCGATGAAATCTTTCGTTTTCATACCCGAAGATTTGATTTGGTCAAGCATTTCAATTACTTCTTGATTTGCTCCACCGTGAAGTGGTCCCCATAAAGCATTTATTCCTGCAGCTATAGAAGAGTACAAACTTGCGTGCGCAGACCCTACAATACGTACTGTAGACGTAGAACAGTTTTGCTCGTGGTCAGCGTGCAGAATTAATAATTTATTTAAGGTGTCTGTTATTACTGGGTCTATTTCGAACTCTTCGTTTGGCATACCAAACATCATGTAAAGGAAGTTCTCTGTGTAGCTAAGTTTATTTTTAGGGTACATAAGTGGCATACCTTTTGAGTTTCGGTACGACCAAGCAGCAATAGTTGGCAATTTTGCCATTAATCGAGAGATTGTAAGATCCATTTCTTCTGCACTTGCATCAGGATTTACAGAGCCAGGATAATAGGCTGTAAGAGAGCTTACTGCTGAAGATAAAACGCCCATTGGGTGGGCTGTTGAAGGGAAACCATCGAATATTTTTTTGATATCTTCGTGAAGATTTGTGTGTCTGTTAATACGACCGCTAAATAAATCTAATTGGTCGGTTGTTGGCAATTCGCCATTGATAAGTAAATACGAAACTTCGAGGAAAGAAGCTTTCTCTGCCAATTGTTCAATTGGATAACCTCTATAGCTTAAAATTCCTTTTTCACCATCCAAAAAGGTAATAGCACTTTTAGTTGCGCCCGTATTTTTATAACCAGTATCAAGCGTTACATAACCCGTTACATCCCTTAGTTTTGAAATGTCAATGGCTTTTTCACCTTCTGTTCCTACAACTACAGGAAATTTATAACTCTTCCCGTCAATAATTATTTCTGCTTGATCTGACATATGATTTATTAAAAATTACGTTTCTTATTTAATACTAACAAGCGAAAATAATGAAAATTCGCATTCAAAAAAACTATAAAGATAATTTCTACCCTAAAATTTATTCACTTTTATTAATAGTTTAAAATTCGACAGAATCGTGCTTGATTAATTATATTTTAAATTTAATTAATCATATAATTGAACATTTCATCCATTTTTATTATTATTCTAAGATAATTACGTTAATTTAGGGCTTTAAATAAACAACAAAAAGAACGTGAAGCAATTTTTCAAGTACATAATATTCTCTTTTTTTGCAATAAACATGAGTACTTTATATGCTCAAAGTCAAACTGAATTGCAGGACAAAGAAGAGTATTTTATTGGAAAAAATTATGAAATTCTGGAAGATAAAAATAAGGAATTGACCATAGAGCAAGTAAGTTCAAAAGCATTCTCAGGAAAATTTATTGCAAATACTGAAACGGTAAACGTAAACCACAATTTAAAATCGGCTTATTGGTTGCGCTTCACTATCAAAGATAATTCTCCTGTAGATAAATTATGGATAATCGAAGCATACGACTTTAAGATAGACCATTTAGACTTTTTTTCCCTAGATAATAATGGAAAATATGTAGTTAGAAAATCAGGTGATGCATTACCCTTTACTACCAAAACAGTACACCATAAAAACATATTATTCAGTTTGCCTACTGTAAAGGACACTACCAAAACATTTTATCTGCGCGTGGAGGCAAACGAATACGTTGCGTTTATCTTTGTAGTACGAAGCTACCAGCGTTTTATCAATTATGCACTTTCCGAATATTGGCTTTTTGGAATATTTTACGGCATTATGGTACTGATAATCCTTTTAAATATTTTCCTTTTCGTTACGCTTAAGGATAATGCCCATATTCTATATGTTTGGTATGTTTTAAGTATAGGCGTATATTCAATGACTACCAGTGGGATTGCGTTTCAATACCTTTGGCCAAATTTCCCTATATTGAATAGGCATGCGTCTTCTTTTGCGGCACTTTCTTTGGTTATTTCAGCGCTATTGTATTGCAAAAGTTTTCTTTTGCCACGGATAAATGCTCCTTTTATAAGAATAGTATTATACACAGTTATAGGATTACGCTTAGGTATTTTTATTTTCCAATTGGCCTTCAATCCGGTTGAGCTCTGGGATCCGCTACTCGACTGGTTGGCTCTTTTTGTTGCCTATCTTTCTGGAATATATTGTTGGATAAAGGGTTTCAAACCTTCACGCTTTTATGTAATAGCCTTCTCTTTTGTATTTATAGGGTTTCTTATATCTTCTTTACTAAATACAGGTATTATTAACTCCAATTCAATTTTTGTTGTTTACGCTCTAAATTTTGCAGTAGTGTTTGAAATTATATTTCTATCCTTGGCACTTGCAGACAGAGTAAATACCTTTAAAAAAGACAAACAGTTAGAAGAAAAAGAAAAACTTGCCCAATTGTTAAGAAACGATGCTTTAAAAGCAGAAATTATCTCTCAATTGAAGGAAAACGAAGCCTTAAAAGACCGTGTAAATCAGGAATTAGAAGACAAAGTAAAGGAGCGGACCTTAGAGCTGGAAGCTGCAAATGAAGAGATTTTCCAGATGAATGAAGTATTACAGGCGGACAATGTAAAATTGGAAACAAATGTAAAAGATCTTTCCAAAGCACGAATCATGCAGAAAATAGTCAGTTTTGAAGAATTTCAAAAAATCTATGCAGATGAGAATACTTGTTTAGAATATCTTTCTAACCTGAAATGGACGAAAGGATTCAAATGTGAAAAATGTGGCAATGTTAATTATAGCAAAGGTCCAG